>NZ_JBSHAP010000120.1:0-28302 GCF_053611565.1 Kitasatospora sp. NPDC054795 | reverse complement strand
TCCGGGACGCGCGAGCAGATCAACAAGTTCTACACCGGCCGGGTCAGGTCAGGTCAGGTCAGGTCAGGTCAGGTCAGGAAGCGTCGGGCCCGGAGGGCAGCACGGCCACGGCCTCCACTTCCACCAGCTGGTCGTGGTACCCCAGCACCGTGACGCCGAGCAGGGTGCTCGGGGCGTCGTGCTCCCCCATGTAGGCGCGGTAGACGTTCCACACCTTCACCAGGTCGGCCTGGTCGCCGGAGGCCACGTACACGGTCGTCCGGGCGACGTCGGTGAGGGCCGCGCCGTTGTCCTCCAGCACGGCTATCAGGTTCCGCATCACCTGGTGGGCCTGGCCCTCGAAGTCGCCCACGGCGACCGTCCGGCCCTCCTCGTCCAGCGGGCAGGCCCCGGCCAGCCAGAGCGAGCGGGCCGGGGCGTCGACCTCCGCCGCGTAGGCGTAGTCCACCGCCCTGGTCAGCCGCGTGGAGCGGATCAGCTTGACGGCGCTGCTCATGTGGTCCTCCGACAGTCCCGACCGAACGTTCGCGCCCATCGTTGGCGTCTCCTGAACGACCGTCAAACCATTTACCGGCGAACCCCCTCCACTTCGGCGCTCTTGCGTCGGCGATTCACCGTTGCGGGTGATGGCGGTCCGGCCCGCCGCAACGGAATCCTGGTGGTTGCGCCCGGGCACCACGCCCCCGGACGCCCAGCCACCTCCAGCACCGGGAGGCACCGCCATGGAGCCCCAACCGTCCGACCGTGACCAGACCTCCGGCGTCCGTCGGCGCCGCATGCTCGGCCTCGCACTCGGGGCGGGCCTCGTCCCGGCGCTCGGCCCGGCCGCCCAGGCGGCGTCCGACGCCCCGCCCGGGACGGCCCGGTCGCTGCCCGCGGCCGCGCTGGGCCGCCGGGTCGCCGACGTGGCCGCGAGCCAGCTCGGCGTGCCGTACGCCTGGGGCGGCGGCGACCGGCTGGGCGCGGGCCTCGGCTTCTGCGACGAGGAGAACGGCTGGCTGAACGGCGTGTGCATGGGCGAGAAGACGGTCGGCTTCGACTGCAGCGGCCTCTCGCTCTACTGCTGGTACCGGGCCAGCCACGGCACCGTCGAGCTCGGGCACTACACCGTCGCGCAGTTCAACCTCGGCGCCCCGGTGGAGCGCGACGCGCTCGCCCCGGGCGACCTGCTGTTCTTCTCCCGCCCCGACGCCCCCCTGCACCACGTCGGGATCCACGTCGGCGAGGGCGCGATGATCCACGCCGAGCGGACGGGCACCCTGGTCGCCCGGGTCGAGAACGTGCTCGACGTGCCGCGCTGGGCGGGCGAGTTCGCCGGCGCCCGACGCCCGGGGCAACCCCCGGCCTGACGCGACCGGCCCGACGCAGCCGGCCTGAAGCGGCCACCCGACGCGACCGGCCCACCCCGACCGACCCCACGCCCGCCCCACGGTCACAGGCCGCCGCGCCACTCCCCCGTCCCGTGGTGCACCCGCAGCAGCAGTTCCTGCAGCACCTGCCGCTCCCCCGTGTCCAGCGGCGCGAGCACGGCGTCCTGCACCGCCCGCGCCTGCGCCTCCAGGTCGGCGAGCAGCGCCCGTCCGGCATCGGTGACCGAGACCGAGACCCTCCGCCGGTCGGCCTGGTCCCTGGCGCGTTCGACGTACCCGGCGGCGGCGAGCCGGTCGGCGACCTTGGCCAGGTCGCTCGGGTCGATGGCCAGCCGCCGCACCAGGTCCCGCTGGGCCTGCGGGCCGAAGTCGGCGAGTGCGGCCAGCACCGCCATGTCCCAGAGCCGCAGGCCGCGTTCGGCCAGCCGCTCGGCGAGGCGGCCGCGCGCCGCCTTGCCGATCCGGGAGAGCAGATAGGTGCTGAGATCCAGCAGGGTCGGGGGGAGTTCGGCGGCGGGGTGCGGGTTCTCGGAGGCCATGGCGGCAGTCTAGGGTCACTCCCTATAGTGGGTATCGTCCCATCAATTCGAAACCGCCGGGCCCGCCACCGCACCGCCCTCTCTCCACCCTCTCCGCCCCCTTGCCAGGAGTTCGCCCGTGGACGCCCCGTACCCCCGCCTGCTCGTCTCCCGCTTCGCCGAGTGCTTCGCCTTCTACCGCGCGGTCCTCCCGGCGCTCGCCGGCGCCACCCTGGCCAAGGGCGCGCCCGAGGGCCCGTACGCCAACTGGGACCTCGCCGACCGCACCTGCCTGGCCCTCTTCGACCGATCCGCGATGGCCGCGGCCCTCGGCGTCGACGAACTCCCCGCCCACCCCGCCGCACCCTCGCAGGACACCGCGATGCTGGTCCTCCGGGTGGACGACGTGGACGGCGCACTCGGCCTCTGCCTGCGCCACGGCGGCACCCCCGTCACCCCGCCGACCGACCGCCCGGAGTGGGGCCCCACCCTGCGCAGCGCCCATCTGCGCGATCCGGACGGCCACGTGATCGAGCTCCAGTCCTACTGACCGGCCCCCGCCGCACGGGGCTTGCGCCTCGTGCGGCGCGGTCGGCCGGCGGACCGCCCCGACCGGGCCTACTCCATCGGCAGCGACGGGTGGCCCGCCGGCCCGTAGGCCTCGAATCCTCCTCCGGCCTGCGCGAGTTGATCGGCCCGGAAGTCCGAGGAGCAGGCCCTCCCGAGAGCCTGCGAGGCGGAGTCGGCGCCCGGGACGTGTCCGAGCACCGCGGCACAGTACTGGACGGCGGGGCTGGGCAGCGGGCGGAGCTCTGCCGAGCCTGCCGGGGTGGCGGCCACCGCTCCGGCGAGGGCGAGACAGCCGGCCAGGGCGGGAACGGCGAGGCCGTGTGGGACGCGCATCGGGAGTACCTCCGTACGGGTGGGGACAGCGACGGCCGCGGACTCGGCCGCCCGGCCCATTCGACGGGCGGCCGCAGCGCTCGGCCCGACCGACACACCGCACACCGCACTAGTCGTACATATGCCACGAACGGCCCCACCGAGGCCCCGCGGGCGGGCGTCCGAGGCCGGGCCCTACGGCCGCCGGGAGGCGTCCTCCGCCCACAGTTCCGCGTCGCACGCCGCCACCAGCGCGCCGATCCGCGCCCACGCCTCCTCGGCCGGCAGCGGCTCCAGCCGTCGGCCGTCCCGCAGCCGCAGCGCGACCCGGTCGTCCACGGCCTCCTTCGCCCCGATCACCGCCTGGTACGGCACCAGCCGGGCCTCGCGGATCCGGGCGCCCAGAGTCCCGTGCTCGGGCCCGGCGACCTCGGCGCGCAGGCCGAGGTCCAGGCAGCGCTGCCGGAACCGTTCGGCCTGCGGCAGTTCGGCCTCGGAGACGGGCAGCAGCACCACCTGGACGGGCGCGAGCCAGGCCGGGAACGCGCCGCCGTACAGCTCGATCAGGTGGGCGACCACCCGCTCGACACTGCCGATCACGCTGCGGTGCACCATCACCGGGCGGTGCTTGGCGCCGTCCGCGCCGATGTAGTGCAGGTTGAACCGCTCCGGCTGGTGGAAGTCGATCTGCACGGTGGAGAGGGTGAACTCACGGCCGGCGCCGTCGGCGATCTGCACGTCGATCTTGGGCCCGTAGAACGCCGCCTCGCCCTCCGCCGCCTCGAACGGCACCCCGGAGCGCTCCAGCACCTCGGTGAGCAGGGCGACGGCGCGCTCCCAGAGCGCCGGGTCCGCCACGTACTTGCCGCCCGCGCCGGGCAGCGAGAGCCGGTAGCGGACCGGGACGACGCCCAGTGCCCGGTGCGCCTCGCGGATCAGCTCCAGTGCGGCGACGGCCTCGTCGGCCGCCTGCTCCGGGGTGCAGAAGATGTGGGCGTCGTTCAGCTGGATCGCCCGGACCCTGGTCAGCCCGCCCAGCACCCCGGACAGCTCGGCGCGGTACATGCCGCCCAACTCGGCCATGCGCAGCGGGAGTTCCCGGTAGCTGTGGGAGCGTGAGCGGTAGATCAGCGCGTGGTGCGGACAGAGGCTGGGGCGCAGCACCATCTCCTCGGCGCCCAGTTCCATGGGCGGGAACATGTCCTCGCGGTAGTGCGCCCAGTGGCCGGAGATCTCGTACAGCTCGCGTTTGCCGAGCACCGGGGAGTAGACGTGGCGGTAGCCGGCCCGGCGCTCGCGGCCGCGGATGAACTCCTCCAGGGAGTGCCGGATCGCGGCGCCGTCGGGGAGCCAGTACGGCAGGCCCGATCCCATCAGCGGGTCGGTGTCGAACAGGTCGAGTTCGCGGCCGAGCTTGCGGTGGTCGTGCATCGGGCGGTCGTGCAGGGCGTGGTCGTGCGGGGGGTGGCCGTTCATGGCGGTGGTCTCCACTCGGGTGGGCGGGCGAGTGGGTCCGGGAACGGCGAACCCCGGGGCACTCGCCCCGGGGCTTCGAACTGGGTCAGCAGTCAGCGCGCCGGGACTCTCTCCGGCGTCGTCGTGGCGAGTGCAGCGCGCTTCATGCGTTCCACGGTAACAGCTCCGTGCTGTCGGCGGTGATCTTTTCACCCGGGCCGGAGCCCGGCGGTTCAGAAGAGCGTCACGCAGCCGCGCGCGGCCAGCGCCGCCAGCAGTCGGCCCGGCGGCCGCACCTCGTTCCACCGCAGGTCCAGCTTCTCCAGTGCGGGCAGCGCGCCCGGATCGGTCAGCCAGTCGGGCAGTTCGGTGATCCGGTTGCCGCGCAGGTCGAGGCGGCGCAGCTGCGGGAGCCCGGCGAGCACGGCGGGCAGTTCGGTGAGGGCGTTCTCCCGGAGCTCCAGCTCGCGCAGCCCGGCGAGCCGACCGACCGACTCCGGCAGATCCGTCAACTCGTTCCCGCGCAGCCAGAGTTCGCGCAGCTCGCCGAGTTCGCCGATCGCCTCCGGCAGAGCGGTGAGCCGGTTGTGCTGCGCGCGCAGCTCGATCAGCGAGGCCAGGTCGCCGATGGTGGACGGGAGTTCGGTGAGCCGGTTCTCGCCGACGTTGAGGTAGCGCAGCGCGGTGAGCCGTCCGAGCGCCTCGGGCAGGGCGGTCAGCGCGTTGTCGTGCAGGTAGAGGAAATCCCGGAGGCCGGTGAGGTCGCAGAGCTCGGCGGGCAGCGCGGCGAGCCGGTTGTGCCCGAGGTCGAGGGTCCGCAGAGCACTCAACCGGCCGATACCGGAAGAGAGTTCACTGATACCGGTCTCGGCGAGGATGAGCACGGTCAGCTCGGTGCGGTCCCACACCTCGGCCGGCACCTCGTCGAGCGGCCGGCGCCAGAGGTTGAGCGTCACATCGGCCGAACCCACCGTGTCCGTCGTACCCACCATGTCCGTCATGCCTGCGCCGCCTGGTCCGGGCCGATGCGGAACTCCGCGAGCTGTCGGCCGTACCACCGGTCGGTCGGCCCGGTGCCGGTCATCCCCAGGCGCCGGCAGACCGCCGCGGACCGGGTGTTGTCCGGGGCCAGCACGGCGCGGATCTCGGTCAGGCCGTCGGCGAAGCCCTTGGCCAGGACGGCCCGGGCGGCCTCGGTGGCGATGCCCCGGCCCCAGCTGTCGGGGTGGAGGTGCCAGCCGATCTCGATCTCGCCGTCCCCGTCCGGCAGCGGCACCAGCAGGACCGTGCCGGCGACCGTACCGGTGTCACGCCGTTCGACCGCCCAGGCCCCGAAGCGCGGGTCGGCGGACCGCTTCCGGCAGCGCTCGATGAAGGCGCGGGCCTCCTCGGGCCCGGCCATGGCCCGTGGGGTCCGGCCGAGCCAGCGGGCCACCTCCCAGCGGGAGTAGATGTCGAAGGCGCGGTCCTGGTCGGCCGTGGACATGGTCCACTGACGCACCACCAGCCGCTCGGTGGTCAGCACCGTCCCCGAGTCGTCTTCCGTCCCCGCCGTCACGCGCGCCCCTCTCCGGTGCCGATGATGCGTGCATCACCGTACGCAGTCGGGCCGCCGAGCGGAACTCCGGTGTCCCGGGCGCGGCCTCGGCGCGCGGGGTCAGGTCGCGGGCGGGAGCTGGGACGCGGCCACTAGCCCGGCCACCGTCCGGAGCCTGGCGAAGTACTCGCGGCAGTACTGCTCGTCGATCAGGGGCACGATCTTGTCGAGGTCGGCAATGCGGTGCCAGAGGTCGGAGATGCTGCGGTCGTCGAATCCGCCGCCCTGTTCCCGGAGCACGGCGGAGGCGACGGCGTCCTCCAGGAGGATCAGGCACACCCCCGCGATGTCCACCCCGAGGAAGCTCCTGGGGAACGGCGCCCGCCGGTGCTCCTCCCACAGCCGGTCGAGCCGCGCCCGGGCCGACTCCTCGTCCGTGGTCCCGCCGGCCGCGTCCGCCGCCACGGGCGGGCGGAGGAGCGCGGACACGGCGTCGAAAACCGCGCGCACCAACGTGACGGCCCGCTCCGGGGGCACGGCGCCGGTCGTCACGGTGCCCCGCGCGAGCTTGTCGCGCAGTCGCAGGCTTGCCTCGGTCTCGGTGACGAGCCCGGGCTCGAGGAGCCCTTCGGCGGCGGCCCGTCCGATCAGCTCCCGGAGCGGCTCCTCGACGGCCAGTCGTTCGACGAGGACCTGTTCCAGGGCGAACAGCGCGTGGGTGACGGCGACGGTGGCGAACTCGTACCGGTAGTAGGAGTGCCGGATGAGCTCGCGGGAGGTCTCCAGCGCGCCCATGACGCCCATCGCGGCTCCGGCGGGCACCTCCAGACCGGCGACCAGGTCCTGCATCCCCGGATAGTCCGGGGCGACGGACCAGGCGCGGGGGTCCTGGGCAGGGGACAGCAGCGAGGGGATCACCGGTGCATTCTCACCGCCGACGGAGGCCGGAGCCACCGGTTTTCCCCGGGCGCCCGGCCGCGGGCCGTCGGCTTCCGGTCGGCTTCCCGTCGGCGGCACGGCACCACGCTGCGGCAGGCGGTCAGCCCAGCCTCGGCACCATGGCGGCCGGACCCCGCAACGCCGGGCCCTGCACTGCCGGGCCCGCCACCTTCCCCGTCCCCACCCCTGTCCCCGTCCCCGTCCCCGTCCCCGTCCCGCAGAAGGCCTGCTCCAGGAAGCCGGCCTCCGCCTGCATCTGCGCGACGACCTGCGCCTGGTCGCCGCGCGGGGTGACGGACAGCGACACCTGCCGGTCGCCCGAGCTCCACAGCTGGGTGCTGTACCCCGGCACCGAGCCGTCGTGCCCGTAGACCGGACCGCAGGAGAGCTGCCAGCCGGCCAGCCCGAGCCCGTAGCCCAGCCCGGTCGGCATGCCCTCGATCACGATCGGGGTCGTCGTGGTCATCTCCTTCAGCAGCGCCGGCGGCAGCAGCCGACCGCCCAGCAGGGCCTTCTCGAAGCGGTTCAGGTCGCCCAGGGTGGAGATCACCTCCCCTGCCGAGTTCGCCCAGGTGACACTCGCCACCGTCACGTCCCGGTCACCGCGGTCCTCCGGGCCGGGGCCCTCGGACAGCGTCCAGTAGCCGTGCGCGTGCGGGCCCCGGATGCCGGTGGCCGTACCCGGGAAGTACGTGCCGGTCAGGCCGAGCGGGCGCAGGACGCGCGCGGTGGCCTCCTGGGCGTAGCCGTGCCCGGTCACCTTCTCGATGATCATGCCGAGCGGGGTGTAGTTGACGTTGGAGTAGCCGTACCCGGTGCCCGGCGGGAACTTGGGCGCGTGCGCCGCCGAGGAGGCCACCACCTGGGCCGGGGTGATGTGCCGGGTCAGGCCGCCCTGGTCCAGCCAGTTCCGGACGGCCGCCGGTTCGGCCCAGTCGGGGAAGACCCCGCCCTTCTCGTTCGTGGAGTCCCAGAGTCCGGAGCGGTGGCTGAGCAGCTGACGGACGGTGATGCGGTCGCCGTTCGGGACCAGCCCGGGCAGGTGCCGCTCGACCGGGTCGTCCAGGCCGATCCGCCCCTCCCCGACCAGTTGGAGCACCGTGGTGGCGATGAACACCTTGGTGACGCTGCCGGCCCGGAACCGCCCGTCCGTGCGCAGCGGTGCGCCGGTGGCCAGGTCGGAGACTCCGGACGCCCCGCGCCAGGTGCCGTTCCCGTCCCGGACCTCCGCGATCGCCCCGACGGCGCCGGCGTCGGTCAGCGCCCGCAGGGCCGCCGCCCGCGGGTCGCCGGATCCCGGCCGTCCGTCGGCGGCCCCGGCCGCACCCGCCGGGACCAGCGGCCCGGCCAGTGCCAGACAGACCGCCCCCACCAGCGCGGAGACAAACGTACGCCGTGCCATGCGACCCCACCTTCGCCGTCGGCGAGCACTCCCTCACCCTCGACGCCCAGCCTCGCCGCAGCGCTGACGGTCGGTCATCCTCCGCCGGAAGGAGCCGGTCGTACACCCGTCAACGGAGGGCCTCCGCCGGAAGACGGAGACCTCCGGCGGTCACGACTACCGGGCCGGGGCCGGGCGGACCGGGTGCTTGCTCAGGATGGACACCCGGTTGAAGGAGTTGATGGCGATCGAGACCCAGACCACCGCGGAGATCTCCTCGTCGCTCAGCACCTCGCGCGCCACGCCGTACGCGGCCTCCTGGAGTGCCGCGTCCGCCGGGGAGGTGGTCGCCTCGGCCAGCGCGAGCGCGGCCCGCTCCCGGTCGGTGAACACCTCGGTGTCGCGCCAGGCCGCGAGCACGCCGAGGCGCTGGGCGGTCTCGCCCTCGCGGATGGCGGCCCTGGTGTGCACGTGCAGGCAGTAGGCGCAGCCGTTGATCTGCGAGACGCGGAGGTTGACCAGCTCGATCAGCCGGCGGTCCAGCCCGGCCTCGGCCGCGACCTCGCGCGCAGCCTCGGCGGCGGCCAGCAGCGCCTTGTACGCCTGGGGGCTCTGCTTGTCGATGAACACCCGCCGGTCCGTCGGGACCACCGTCACATCACTCACCTGGACTCCTTGGGCTGGTCGCACTGTCGCCCGCCACTCTGCCATGGCATGATAGTTGAATCTAGAACTAATTACCATCTGGGAGGGACCCCCGTGAGCACCGCCGAGACCGACCTCGTCGAGACGCCCGCCGCCGACCCGCGGGTGGAGATCCTGCCCGCCCGGGACGTCCCGCTCGGCGGCCCGCGCGCGATGACCGTACGCCGCACCCTCCCGCAGCGCTCCCGCACCATGATCGGCGCCTGGTGCTTCGTCGACCACTACGGGCCCGACGACGTCGCCGGCACCGGCGGCATGGACGTCGCCCCGCACCCCCACACCGGGCTGCAGACCGTAAGCTGGCTCTTCACCGGCGAGATCGAGCACCGCGACAGCCTCGGCGTCCACGCGTACGTCCGGCCCGGCGAGGTCAACCTGATGACCTCCGGCCGCGGCATCGCCCACTCCGAAGTCTCCACCCCGGCCACCACCGTCCTGCACGGCGTGCAGCTGTGGGTCGCCCTGCCCGAGGAGCACCGGCACACCGGGCGCGACTTCCGCCACCACGCCCCCGCCCCGGTCGCCCTGGACGGCGGCGAGGCACGGGTCTTCCTCGGCACCCTCGCCGGCGACACGTCCCCCGTCCCCACCTTCACCCCGCTGCTCGGTGCCGAGCTGACCCTGCGCCCGCACGCCGTCGTCACCCTCGACGTCGACCCCGCCTTCGAGCACGGCCTGCTCGTCGACAGCGGCGAGGTCCGCCTCCTCGACACCCCGCTGCGCCCTGCCGAACTCGGCTACGTCGCCCCCGGCCGCCGCACGCTCACCCTCACCAACACCGGCGCGACCGACGCCCGGCTGGTGCTGCTCGGCGGCACGCCGTTCGAGGAGCGGATCGTCATGTGGTGGAACTTCATCGGGCGGTCTCACGAGGACATTACCCGAGCCCGCGAGGAA
The DNA here is from genome assembly GCF_053611565.1 of Kitasatospora sp. NPDC054795. Lineage (NCBI taxonomy): Bacteria > Bacillati > Actinomycetota > Actinomycetes > Kitasatosporales > Streptomycetaceae > Kitasatospora > Kitasatospora sp. NPDC054795. Next base: position 18,618 of record NZ_JBSHAP010000120.1, on the reverse strand, counting down.
TGGATGAGCTCCGCGAACCCCGACCGTTTCGGCGCCGTCCAGGGCTACCCGGGCGACCGCCTGCCCGCCCCGGAGCTCCCCGGCATCCCCCTCAAGCCTCGCGGAAACGTGCGCTGACCTGGGCGTTTGCCAATCGGGGGTGCGGCGGCCGAGTCCGCCGCGCCCCCGAGCCGGAGCCCCCTGCGCCCACCCCCGAAGCACCCCTGTCGACACTCGCCTCCACACTCGACGCGTGACACCGTTCGACCATCCACGACAGCGCCTGACAAGACCGATGCTGACCCAATGCTGAGTTTGTTGACGGCCCATCAGAACAGACCGGAGCACTTTCACGGAGCCCGGGAAGTCACCACCGGGTACCGCCGGGAGCCGGCGGATGCCCTGGCGCGGCCCCCTCGGCGGCTGCCGAAGGACGGTCACTACCCGAGCGGCGCGGGCCGGAGAAGGCAGCCACCATGCCGCCAGTCCCCCACCGACGATCTTGCTTCAAGCCAGTTATTACATTCGGACCCTGCGGCCTTCCGGGCCCCTCTGCCGACAAGCGCCCGCCGGCCCGCCCCGACCCGGCGCTAGGGTGACCTCATGGCGGACGCCCCGACGACAGCAGCACCCTCGGTCGAGGCGCTGGACGCCCTCGTCGAGCGTGCCTGCGAACCGCCAACCGGCACGTCCCGGGCGAAGCAACTGCGCTGGGTCGCCGGCGAACTGCGCACCGCCCTGGAGCGGGGCGCGATATTGCCCACGGCCACCGGCTCACTCGCCCAGCTCCTCGCACCGGACACCCTCGCCGACTACCTCGCCGCCGCCGAGCGGGGCCTGCTGCGGCGCAAGCCCGCCGCACGACCGGGCCAAGCCTCACCCGCGTCCATGCGCGTCCGGGAGGACTGCCTCCATGTCCTCGGCGCCCGTGCCGGCATCACCGTCACGCTCCCGGACCGCGACCCGCCGCGGGCCGAGCTCCGGCCCGTGGTCGCCGCCCGCCCGCGCAGCGGCCGATCCCGTGGGCGGCGGTCGCCCTGACCGTGCTCGCCCTCGGCGCGGTCCTGCACCAGCTGGCCTGGTCCGCCCCGCGATCACGCCTCCGCGGTCACGCCTCCGCGACCGCCTCCAGCGGGCTCAGCGCGGCCGCCCGCTGGGCCGGGACCGCCGCCGCGACGGCTCCGATCGCCAGGGAGGCCAAGCAGACGAGGGCGAGCGTCCCCCAGGGCAGCACCAGAGCGTACTGCTCCATCGCGCCGCCGGCCAGGGCGCCGACCGCCCAGGCGCCGAACAGGCCGCCCGCCAGGCCAAGCAGGGTGCCGAAGGCGGCCACCGTCACGGCTTCCAGACGGATCATCCGACGAATGCCGGGGCGGTCCATACCGAGGGCGCGCAGCGCACCGATCTCCCGGGTCCGCTCGGCGACCGACATGGCCAGGGTGTTCACGATGCCGAGGGCCGAGATCACCACACCGATCGCGAGCAGCCCGTACATCAGGGTGAGCAGGTCGCTCATCGTCCCGGCGGCCTCGCGCACCAGGGCGGCCCGGTCCTGCACCTTCAGCAGCGGGTTGTCGCCCACCGCCGTCCGCAGCGCGCCCTCGGAGACGCCGTCTCCCCGTACCAGGATCCGCTGGACGGAACCGGGCTTGAAACCGTTGTGCTGCACCTCACCGCGGTCGCCGAGCGCGTCGTGGGCGGTGGGATTGTCCCGGTAGACGCCCACCACGGTGTAGCTGGTGAAGCCCTCGCCCCGGCCCATCCGGGCGTTGACCTGGCCGCCCGCACTCGCCCCGGTCTCCCGGGCGACGCTGCTGGAGACGGCGATCCGGCCGGGGCCGAGGTCCCTGAGCGAGCCGCTCAGGAAGTCGAGCCTCATGGTCTGACCGACGGAGCCGGGGTCGACGCCGGAGATCTCCCGCACCTTGCCGCCGATGACCGCCGTGGAGTCCGCGACCGCGCTCGCCGTCCGCACGCCGGGCGTGCCGGCCACCCGCTGGACGGCCGCCGGGTCGATGCCGGTCATGGTGTTGCCGGTGCTGATCACGTAGTCGGCGCCGAGCCCGTCCGCCGCCTGCCGGTCCAGCGCCCGCCCGGTCGAACTGCCGATGGTGGCGAGGCCGCTGACCAGCGCCGTGCTGATCAGCAGCGTCGCGGCCGTCGCCGCCGTGCGCCGGGGGTCGCGCAGCGCGTTCTGCTGGGCGAGGCGGCCGGCGATGCCGAAGCGGCGGGTGAGGCGGCCGGTCAGCCGGATCACCGGCGGCGCGACCGCCGGCGCCAGCAGGATCAGGGCCACCACCAGGACACCGCTGCCGAGCATCGCCCTGCGCAGGTTCTCCTCCGAGGCGTCCTTCGCCGAGCCCGCGAGCGCGACCAGCAGGCCCACACCGAGCAGCAGCAGCGCCACCCCGGCAGCCGTACGCAGCCGCGAGCGCTCGCTGCGCTGCGTCACCGAGCGCAGCGCCTCGATCGGCGCGATCCGGGCGGCCCGGCGCGACGGCAGCCAGGCGGCCAGCACCGTCACCCCCACGCCGACGAACAGCGCCGCCGCCACCGGCCGGGCCCCGATCACCAGCGAGCCCTGCGGCAGCCGGTTCCCCTGACCGCTCAGCAGGTCCGGCAGTACCGGAGCGATACCGAGCCCGAGCGCGAACCCCAGCGCCGACGCGACGACGCCGACCACCACGGCTTCGGCCAGCAGCGAGCGCACCACCTGGCGCCGGGTCGCACCGACCGCCCGCAGCAGCGCGATCTCCCGGGTGCGCCGGGCGACCAGCATGGTGAAGGTGTTGACCACCAGGAACGAGCCGATGAACAGCGCCACTCCCGCGAAGACCAGCGGCATCTTCCGGTAGCCGCGGGTCAACGTACCGACGTAGACGGCCTGTTGGTCGGCCTGCGCCTGCCCGGTGGTGGCCTCGGCCTCGCCGGCCGGGAGCATGCCCTCGATCCGCTGCGCCATCTCGTACTGACTGGTCCCCGGCCCGGCGGACACGTCGATGCCGGTGTAGTGCCCGGGAGTCGCGAACAGCTTCTGCGCCGTCGCCCGGTCGAGGAGGGTGAGCGTGCCGCCGGCCGTGACCCGGGTGTCCCGGGTGGTCACGATGCCGACCAGTCGCGCGGTGAGCGCCGGGCCGTCCGTGGCCAGGGTGACCGTGTCGCCCAGGTGGAAGCCGCCGGCCGCCGCCGTGCCCCGGTCGACGGCGATCTCGCCCTCGGCCGCCGGCGCGCGGCCCTCGGCCAGGGGGTGGCGCGCCGGGTCGTACGAGGCCGCGAGGTTCGTGCCCCGCCTGACCCGCAAGGGCGTGCCGTCGGCCGCGTTCAGCACCGCACTGCCGTCGGCCGACGGCCGTACCGCCGTCACCCCGGGTACGTCGGCGAGCCGGCGGACGAGCGCGTCCGTCAGCACGCTCGGCCGGTCGGGGGCGGCGGGCGACTGCTTCGCGGTGACGGTGACCGCGATGTCGGCGAAGCTCCGGGACGCGGCGGCCCGGTGGGCGGCGGCGGTGGAGTCCGCGAAGACGAGGGTGCCGGAGACGAAAGCGACACCGAGGCAGACCGCGAGGACGGTCATCAGCAGGCGCGCCTTGTGCGCCAGCACGTTGCGCAGGGCAGAGGTCAGCATGAGCGGCTTTCGGAAGTCATGGGAGCTTTCGGACGTCGGGGAGGGCAGGGAATCAGCCGGCGGAGGCGGGGGCCTCGTGGTTCCCCCCGGAGAAGCGCCGCAGCTCGTCCAGCACCCGGTCCGGCGTCGGGTGCGCCATCTCGCCGGCCAGCCTCCCGTCGGCCAGGAACACCACCCGGTCCGCGTAGCCGGCGGCCACCGGGTCGTGGGTAACCATCACCACCGTCTGCCCCAACTCCCCCACGGAGTCGCGCAAAAAGCCGAGCACCTCGGCGCCGGCCCGCGAGTCGAGGTTGCCGGTCGGCTCATCACCGAACACGATCGCGGGGCGGGCGACCAGCGCCCGGGCGACCGCGACGCGCTGCTGCTGCCCGCCTGAGAGCTCGGCCGGACGGTGTCCGAGGCGCTGGGAGAGGCCGACCATCGACACCACCCGGTCCAGCCACTGCCGGTCGGGCTTGCGCCCGGCCAGCGACAGCGGGAGCGTGATGTTCTCCAGCGCGGTCAGCGTGGGCAGCAGGTTGAACGCCTGGAAGATGAACCCGACCCGGTCGCGCCGCAGTTGGGTGAGCTGCCGGTCCCCCAGGCCGCCCAGCTCCGTCGTCCCGATCCGGACGGAGCCCGAGGTGGGGGTGTCCAGCCCGGCCGCGCAGTGCATCAGGGTGGACTTGCCGCAGCCGGACGGGCCCATGATCGCGGTGAACTCGCCCTCCCGGAAGGCGATGCTGACGCCGTCCAGGGCGGTGACCCGGGTGTCGCCGCTGCCGTAGACCTTGGTCAGGTCGGTGGTGGCGGCGGCGATCCCCGGTGTCGTGTGCGGGGCAAGGGGGTTGGCGGTCACGGTGGGGGCTCCTGTCCGAAGTGCGAATCACTGCACGTCGAAGGGTGTCCAACCGATGTATCGGCGTCCTGGTCTGCCGTGTATCAGTGACCGCTCCGCTGTGCGGCAGTTCTGTAGCACCCACGGCGGACCTACGACAGGTACGACAGGTACGACAGGTACGACAGGTACGAGAGGTACGACAGCTACGGCAGGACCCCTCAGCGGATCTTCGCCGAGGGGTCCTGTTCCTTCGCGTGCCTACCGGCGCCCGGACCTCGCCACGACCGCCCGGGCCAGCAGGCCGACCGCCAGGACCGTCCCGCCGACGAACAGCCCGATCACACCGAGCACCCCAGCGGGCTGCCCCGTCTCCCCCGCCGCCGAGTCCGCCGCGAAGGCACTGACGATCAGCGTCACGGACGCCGCCACGGCGAGGGTACCCACGCCCCACGCTCCCCTGACCATGGCGACCTCTCCCCGGCTCGGCCGGACAACGGCTGCGGTGTCGGGGTTGCTCATGGTTGTCTCCTCATCTGGGTGCGAATCGTCTTCCGGGTACGGATCGACTGCACTTCGAAGGGTGTCCGAGCAACGTATCGGTCCCCATGACCGCCGCGTATCAACGCCCGCTCCGCTTCGCAGCGGTCCGGTAACAGCCAAGGCGCTCAGCTCGGCAGCCGCAGCGTGGCCACCGCCCTGCGGGCCCCCGCCCCGCTGTCCGTTGCGTTGGCGAAGCTCAGCTCCGCGCCCAGCACCCGCGCCTGCCCCACCGCGATGGTCAGCCCGAGCCCGTGCCCGGTACCCCGCCCGGCGTCCCCGGTCCGGAACCGGCGCGGCCCCTCCCGCAGCAGCTCCGCGGGGAAGCCGGGGCCGTGGTCACGCACGACGACCGTCCGGCCCTCGACGCTGACCAGCACCGGAGCGGCCCCGTGCCGGTGGGCGTTCACCACCAGGTTCCCGACGATCCGCTCCAGCCGCCGGGGGTCGGTCTCCACCGACGCCGCTTCCGTCACGGAGACCTCGGCCTCGAACCCGGTCCGTGCCACCGCCTCCCGCACGACCTCCCCGAGCGGCACCCGGGCCCGCACCGGCTGCTCCGCCCCCGCGTCCAGGCGGGAGACCTCCAGCAGGTCCTCGACCAGCCCCCGCAGATCCCGCACCCGGCCCCGGATCAGGTCCTCCGTCTCCCCCTCCGGCAGCAGGTCCACGGCGGCCAGCAGTCCGCCCACCGGGGTGCGCAGCTCGTGCGCCACGTCAGCCGTGAACTGCCGTTCGGTACGCAGCCGTTGGCCGAGGCTGTCGGCCATCGCATCCACCGTCGCGGCGATCCTCGTCACCTCGTCGTGCCCCTTGGTCGGGCCGGTGCGGGCGTCGAGGTCCCCGGCGGAGATCCGCCCGGCCGTCTCGGCGACCCGGCCCAGCCGGCGGGCGAGCAGCGAGGCGCCGTACCCGGCCAGTGGCGCGGCGAGCGCGAGGGAGAGCAGCGAGGCGACCACCACGGCCACGTCCAGCCGGGGCAGGTTGGACAGCTCCGGGCCCATGTTGACCCGATACGCCAGCACCGGGCTGCCCGGCCCGCCGGTGCGCTGGGCGGCCCAGTAGCTCGGTCCGTCGTTCCCGTCGTAGGCGGTGTGCCGGTCGCCGTCGGCCGGGTGGCGCAGTGCGGCGGGCAGCTCCGCCGGGTCCAGCTCGGCCCCATCCGCCAGGGCGCCCGTGCGCCGGTAGACGTCCATCGTCGAGTACACCGCGTTGAAGGCCCGGGCCTCGGACCGGCCGCGGATGTCCTGCGCGGTCCACAGGTGCACCAGCACCCCGACCGCCACCGCGACCAGGCAGGCGGTGGCGGCGGCCAGCGCGGCGATCTTCCACCGCAGGGAGGACCAGCGCCGGAGTAGGGTACGAGGCATGCTCAGCGCCTGAGCTTGTAGCCGAAGCCGCGCACGGTCTCGATCCGGTCGCGGCCGAGCTTGCGGCGCAGCCGCTGCACGCACAGGTCGACGACCCGGCTGTCGCCGTCCCAGCCGTAGTCCCAGACGTTGCGTAGCAGGGTGTGCCGCTCCAGCACCACCCCGGGGTGGGCGGCGAACTCCAGCAGCACCTTCAGCTCGGTCGGGGTCAGCGCCACCGGCTTCCCGCCGACGGACACCTCCATGCCGGCAGTGTCGACGGCGAGGTCCCCGAACACGAGCACCTCCCCGTCCGGTGCCGGGGACGAGGGCTCCGGGGCGGGTGCGTACGTCGCCCGCCGCAGCAGCGAACGGATCCGCGCCACCAGCACGTAGGTGTCCACCGGCTTGACCACGTAGTCGTCCGCCCCGGCCTCCAGCCCGGCGACGACGTCGAGCCCGTCACCGCGCGCGGACGTCATCAGCACCGGCACCAGGCTGCTCTCCCGGACCCTGCGGCACAGGCCGATCCCGTCCAGGCCGGGCAGCATCACGTCCAGGATCAGCAGGTCGAACCGCTCGTTCCGGAACAACTCCAGCCCGGTGAGGCCGTCCGCCGCGGCCGTCATCTCGTAGCCGTAGCGCTCCAGCGCGACGGTGAAGGAGCGGCGCATCAGCTCGTCGTCCTCCACCAGCAGCACCCGGACGGGGCGAGCGGGGGCCTCGGTCGGGATGTGAGAGGGCTGGGAGGGCAAGGACGGACAACTCCTGTTTCGGACGACGAGGAGATCACCCTCCCGCGCGCGCGGTCGGTGACCAGAAAGGAATGATACGGGCGGTCTCGGCAACGGTGACCGCGAGACGAAGACGGCCCCGACCGGCGAGGCGGCCGAGGCCTTCCTTGTGCCATGGTGGGCACGGGTGGAGAACACGAGATTCGCACTCGTGAGGGAGATGCCCCCGGCACGCGGCTGGAGCACGGTGCCGGCGGGAACGATCACGCCATCGCCGATGACCGCGCCGAACTTGGTCTGGCCGGTAGCGACGAGGTGTCCGTCGAGGTGGGCGCAGACCTCTTCGGTGGCCGGTTCGGTGACCGGGCCGGAGGTGACCCGCAGGCCGGTGGTGGAGACGAACGCGCCGATGTTGACACCGAGGCCGAGCACGGAGTCGCCGACGAAGCTGCTGTGCTTCATGAAGACGCCACCGGTCAGCAGGGAGCGGGTGACCTCGGCTCCGAACCCGATGCGGCAGCCGGGGCCGACGACGGTGTTGTCGCGCACCCTGGCTCCGGCCTCGATCAGCGCGCCGGAGCACACCAGCACCGGGCCGGTGACGAACGCGCCGTCGGAGATGACGGCCCCGGGTGCCACGATCACGTGGCCCCGGACGCTGGCACCGGGCTCGATGATCCCGGTCGACTCCGGCAGCGGGATGTCCAGGTTGCCGGTCAGCAGGTCGGTGATGGCCTTCTTGAGCCCGAACACGGTCGGGCAGCAGTTCAGCAGCTCCAGCACGACCGGATCGGTGACGTGCTCGGTGTCGAAGTAGTGATCGGGGGTGGTGCGGTAGTCGATACGCTCCAGCTCGGTGTGCAGCTCGGGCGCGTCGGTCAGCCGGTGCATGGCTGGATCTCCTCTCGGGCGAGCGAGTGGAAGAAAGGGCGGGCCGTCACAACGGCCAGCGGGTGCCTCAGAAAGCAGGCAGGTCAGGCACGGTCACCGCCTTCCCGGGGCCGACCTCGGCCGGGTGGTCGTGGATCACCAGGCCGAGCAGGGCGAGTACGGGCAGGTACGGGGGCGGCCCAGGAGATGCCGAGCCGGCTGGCGGGCAGCGGTGAGGTGCTGGGCGTTGGCTTGGGAGTGCCTTCGGCAGCAGGGGGAGAGGTGACGTCCCCAGTGAACCGCCGGGCGAAAGGCCGGATCCGTAGCCGGACTACGGGCCATAGTCCGGCTACGGGTCAGCTGATCCGAACGCCCGCCCGGGCGGCGAAGTCCCGGATGCCGGGCAGCTTACGGTCGTGCCGTAGCAGGGTGGTGGCGAGGTCGCGGACGGCGCCCCGGCGGATTTCCTGTGGGGCCACTTCCTCGGCGGCCAGCAGAGCCCGGTAGCACTGTTCGGGCTTGCCCCACTGGTCGAATGCTCGGGCCACGTCGGTGAAGAAGCGGGCTTGCCGTTCGGCGGTCGGCAGTGCGGTGGGGTCGATCGTGGAGGCCGGCTCGATCGCCCGGCCGGCGTCGCCGAGCTCGTAGTGCACGGACAGCTCGTGCAGGGCGACGCCTTGGATGCCGTCCACCAGGCCGGAGGCCCGGCCGGCGGCTGCGGCGCTGTCGGCGGCTTCACGGATCAACGAGTGCGCGTAGGCGCGGTCGCCGGTCTTCGCGGCGGTGCAGGCCGCGGTGGCGTACAGGTCGCCGCGGGCGGCTAGGCGGGCGGACTCGGGCACGGTGGTGTCGGCGAGGAGGTCTTCGGCGGCGACCACCACGATGTCGGCTGCTCGGGCCAAACTCCCCTGGCGGCGCCAGGCGCTGGAGACCATGCGCTGTGCCTCGGCGACCACCAGCGGGTCACCGCCGTCCCGGGCGGCGGTGAGCGCGCGGTCGGCGGTGATGGCAACCGGGTTGTTGTCGCCGATCTTGATGCACAGCCGGACCGCGAGGTTGTAGAGCCGGGCGACGTTGCGAGCCCTTTCCTCTGCGCTGCCAACCATCTGCGCGGCGGCGATCCGGCTCAGCAGGGCCTCGGCGGCGCGTCGTACCTGGCTGCCTTGAACTCACGATGGGACGTCAGGAGAGAACAGGGCGGCAGTCGCCAGGGTCAGGAACGGGCGGCGTCGCACATCGTCCTCCTCGGCAGCGGAAGTGTTCGTCAGCGTATCGGAGGCGGACCTGCGGGGGACGGACCTCGCCCGGTCCGGAAGCACCGACATCGGACGGCCATGGGAACGAGTTTGGGGATGATTGGGATCATCCGGTGGTGGACATGATGATCTCGATTCGGCGGAGTCCACGGGGGTGCACGCGTCCGCTCCGCAGGCGTGCGGAAGGGGCTCGGAGCGGTGGAGCGTGACCTGCTGGTTGTCCTGCCCGAGGCCGGGGCCCACCGTGCGGAGCTCCGGCTGTGGCCCTTCGACCTCCCCTTCCCGTACCGGATCAGCCCCTGGCACGAGCAGGTGGGCGCGCACAGCCGGGGCTGGGTCCGGGAGACGGGGCTGGCCCCGGACGACACGGCCCTGCGGCGGCACGACCGGTACGACATGGCGCTGTTCGCCTGCCTGAGCTATCCCGACGCCGCCCGTGACGGGCTCGACCTGGTCGCGGACTGGGTCTCCTGGTGGTCGATCTGGAACGACTTCCCGGACGACCCGGACTTCATCGGCACCCCGGGGCGGGCCGAGGCCTTCTTCGTCCCCCTCACCGCCGTCCTCGACTCACCCGGCCCGCGGCCCGAGGACCCGCAGTCCGGCGGCACGTGGCCCGGTGACCCGCACACCCGTGCCTTCGCCGACATCTGGCGCCGGTGGTGCGAGGGGATGTCACCCGCGTTCACCGCACGCACCAGGGAGAACTGGAAGCACTGGTTCGCCGCCTACCTCACCCGCTGCGAACAGCGGCGCGAGCACGCCCTCCTCGACGTCGACGAGTACCTCGCCCTGCGCGAGGTCACCGGCGCCGCCCGCCTGGAGATGGACGCCGCCGAGCGCTGCGGCCGGTACGAGGTCCCGGACGACGTTCTCGGCAGCCGCCTCCTGCAGCGGATGCGCCACCTCACCGCACAGGTCATCAACATCACCCAGGACGTCCAGTCCCTGGCGAAGGAGGAGGCCGCCGGCGACCGGCACAACCTGGTGATCGTCCTCGAACAGCGGCACGGCGCAACCCGCGAACAGGCCCTCACCCGGATCCACTCGATGACCCGCGAGCACACCGACGCCTTCCTCCGGGCCGAGGCCGAACTGCCGGGTCTGCTCGACCACCTCGGGATCGCCGTCGAGCGGCGGGCGCCGGTGCACCGCCACGTGGCCGACCTGCGCTCGTTGATGCGCGGCTGCTTCGACTTCTGCGCGGCCTCGGGGCGGTACCGGTAGCCGCGGCCGGCCCCCTACTTGCCGACCAGCACCCGGGCGACGATCCCGCTGAGCGCCCTGGGCGCCAGGCGACGGGCCGTCCACAGGGCCCGGGTCCCCCGCCCGGGAAAGGCCCACGACCGGCCGCGCGCCAGCGCCCGGTCCATCGAGTCCAGCACCGCCTCGGCACTCAGTCCCCGGCGGGGGCCGAGGAGTTGCGGGGTCTCGACGCGGATCCGGTCCAGCATCGGGGTCTCCACGGCCGGCGGGCAGACGCACAGGACCCGGATGCCGTCCGCGCGGTGCTCCGCCGCGACGATCTCGGCAAGGAAGTGCACCGCCGCCTTCGCCGCGCCGTACCCGCCGCCCAGCGGGACCGGCACCCAGCCGCCGATCGACCCGAACAGCACCACCTCTCCCCCGCCCCGGGCCGCCATCGACGGCACCACCGCGTGAACCACCCGCAGTGTGCCGCCGTAGACGATGTCCATCACGCGAAGGGTGTCCGCCGGTTCCCGCTCGAGCAGGCTCCCCATCACGGCGACACCCGCGCAGTGCACGAGCCTGCGCGGCGGGCCCAACTCCCGCTCCACGTCGAGGACCACGGTGGCGACGGCCGTCCCGTCGGTGACATCGCAGACGAACGGGCGCACCCCGGACGCCTCCGCGGCCAGGCGGCCGAGACCGGCCGCGTCCACGTCGAGGGCCGCGACCGTCCAGCCCGCCCGGGCCAGCCGCAGAGCCGCCGCCCGGCCGATACCGCTGGCAGCGCCGGTGACGACGGCGACATCTCCTCGCAAGGACGCCATGCTCCTGCTCCTGGGCTTGACTCGGCTTGACTCGGCTTGACTCGGTCGGGGATCTCGCTGTTCGGCTGCAGGTGATCACGGTGGTGCGCCGGTCTCACGGGCGCACGATGCCGCGAGGCTTCCGAGAGGTTCGAGATGTCGGTCCGTCCCCGGGTGTGCGCCAAGGTCCCAGTATTGACGCACGGATGGCGCGGGCCAGCAACCCCGGTGGCACAACGGCGATGTGGGTGTGCGACCGCCTCGGTGGATGGTGCCGAGGAGGTCGTTCTTCTGCCAGGTCCGGTCGACGGCCGGCAGAGTGACCGCGTGTGCCCGGGGCAGGCTCACTCCCGGGGCTCGCCGGCCTCGGCGGCCGTGTCACGGGCCCACTGCCGTCGCCTCCGCTGGGCGGCGCGGACGATGTCCGCCCCCATGTGCTCCAGGAAGGCAGAGCCCTCGGCCATCCTCGCGCCGGCCGGGGTGTCCGGGCCGAGCAGGTCCGCGCCGTCGCGCGCGAACTCGGCCAGCAGGGCGTTGCGTTGGGCGCTCGCAAGCAGGGACCGGTACCAGATGTCGTCGTCGACGACGTAGCGCTCGCGCTGGGCGTCGGCGTCCCGTTCGCGCCGCACCAGCTCCTGGTCCGCGAGGTAGCCGATCGCCTTGGAGACCGATGCCGGGCTCACCCCGAGCCGCTGCACCAGCTCGGCGGCGGTCAGGCTGCCGCGGTCGGTGACGTAGAGGCAGGCGAGGACCCGACCGACCATGCGCGGCATGCCGAGGTGCGCCAGTAGCTCGGCCAGTCGCGCCGCGTACTCCTCCACCGCCGCCGGATCGCGGCCGTCGCCGGGGCCGGCGCTGCCCTCCGGCACCCGGGGCGGGGCGGCCCTGCTCCGCCGGGAGCGCCGTACGGTGGCGCGTTGCGCGTTGTCCGCCCGGTAGCCGGACGGGCCGCCGTTGCGGGCGATCTCGCGGGTGACCGTGGAGGTGGGGCGGTCGAGCTGCCGGGCGATCTCCCCGTAGCCCAGCCCCGCGGTGAGCCCCGCGGCGATCAGGCGGCGCTCTTCCCGGGTCAGTCTGGCGCCTGGCACGGGCGCTCCTCTCGTCGCTGCCGAGTATGCGGCGCCTTCGATCCCATTGCAACAGTCGGATGCCGGTCCCATTGCATTAGTCGGCACTGTCATTGCAAGGAATTATCGCTTCTCAGCTGGGAGTTCCAGCCTGGAGGAGCGTCAGGGCATTGAGGGATTGGCGAATACGGACCTAGCCTTTTCCCCGTCAGTGAAACCGATCGCGCTCAGGGGGAGACCACCGTGAAGACCACCGCCCGCACCGCACTCACCACCGCCCTCGTCGGCACCCTGCTGGCCGCCGGGCCGACCGCTTCCGCCACGGCGGCCACCGCGGCCACCCCGGCCGCCTCCGCCGTCGAGCGCCCGCACGGCGGTGTCCAGTCGGTGCTCGACCGCGCGGTGTCCGAGGCCGGTCTGCCGGGAGCTCGGGCGGAGGTCAGCGACGGCGACTCGACCTGGTTCGGGACGGCCGGCAGCGCCGACCTGGACACCGGCCGCGCGATGGCGCCGAAGGACCGGTTCAGGATCGGCAGCACCACCAAGACCTTCGTCGCCACCGTCGTCCTCCAACTGGCGGCCGAGCAGCGGCTCGGCCTGGACGACAGCGTCGAGCACTGGCTGCCCGGCCTGGTGGACGGCCACGGCTACGACGGCTCCCGGATCACCGTCCGCCAGCTGCTGAACCACACCAGCGGCGTCTACAACTACGTCGACGCCCCGCAGTTCGAGAGCCGCTTCGTCGGCACGCCGTTCCTGCAGCACCGGTTCGACGAGCTCACGCCGCGAGAGCTCGTCGAGGCCGCCGTCGCCAACGGCCCGAAGTTCGCCCCGGGGACCGGTTGGGCCTACTCCAACACCAACTACGCGCTGGCCGGGATGATCGTGGAGAAGGCCACCGGCCGCACTCTCGCCCAGGAGATCGCCGAGCGGATCACCAAGCCGCTCCACCTCAAGAGCACCTACGAAGCGACCGCCGGCGACCCGCGCATCCACGGCCCGCACGGCCGCCACTACTCCACGCTGATGGAGCGGAAGGAGGACGCTCCGGTCTACGACGTGACCGAGCTCGACCCCTCCTGGGGGTACGGCTCCGGCGACATGATCTCCACCACCGGCGACCTCACCACCTTCTTCCGCGCCCTGCTCGAAGGACGGCTGCTGCCGCCCGCCCAGCAGGGCGAGATGTTCACCGTGCTGGACACGCGGGGAAACTGGATCCCGGGCACCCGGTACGGCCTGGGCGTCGCCTCACAGGAGCTGTCCTGCGGCACGGTCTGGGGCATGGGCGGCGCGATCAACGGGTCCTGGTCCTACACCTTCGGGACGCGCGACGGCCGCCACCTGCTCTCCACCGAGGTCAACGGCGACTGGGCCAAGGGAAGCTGGGGATCGCCGGTCGGGGTCTTCACCGCCGAGCTGGAGGCGGAGTTCTGCCCGGCGCCCGCCTCCTGAGGCAGCCGCGGACGACACCGGGTACACGGTCGTGAGACTGGTGGGCTCGCATGTCGAAGTGTCGCGCATTCGTCGTGACGGCGCCGGATGAGATCACCGCGAGTTCGGCAGCACTGTTGAATCAGCTGGTGCGGCCGGCGGGCGATGCTGCTTCGCGCGCCTCGATGAGCTCGTCCAGGTGTGCCTCCGCCCAGGCACGTGCCGCTTCCAGCAGATCAAGGAGGCTCCGGCCGAGCGGGGTCAGTTCGTACTGGACGTGCTGGGCAGGTCCGACATGGACGGTTCGGACGACGAAGCCGTCACGCTCCAGAGCCCGGAGGGACTGTGTGAGCACCTTGGACGAGATGTTCCGCAGTGGAACGCGCAGTTCGGAGAACCGTCGGGGGCCGTTCTCAAGGCATTGGATGATCATCCCGGCCCACTTGTCTCCCACACGGATCGGAACCAGGTCGGAGGGGCAGAGCGGGTCGAACATGTCTGGATCCAAGGGCTTGGTCACTGGACCCACCATAGTGCGGTATCCAGGAGGTAACCATGGATGTGGCTACCTTGCTCGGACAGGCAGGCAGAGCTTCCTGAGAAGCGAGGCGGGTAGTCAATGAGCAAGATCATTGTTTTCGGGGCAGGCGGACGCGCCGGGCGAGCAGCTGTCGGCGAGGCCCTCCAGCGCGGGCACCAGGTCACTGCTGTTGTCCGGAACCCAGCGAAGTATCACGACCTTGAAGGTGCGGGAGTCCGACTCCTGGCCGGTGATGTCACCGACACCGACGCTGTTGCCGATCTCGCGGCTGGGCATGACGCCGCGATCACGGCCGCCTACGATGGCGGCGCCCAACCGGACGTCTTCTTCACAGCCGCTGCCCACGCTCTCCTCGATGGGCTGGCGCGAGCGGGTGTGGGGCGGCTGGTCGCCGTCGGCTTGGCGGCAACACTGGAGACCGCTGACGGGACGACTCTGATGGACACCCCGGGCTTTCCGCAGGAATACCGGCCCTTCTGCCTCGCTCATGCGGCTGGGACGGCTGTGTTGCGTGCCTCGGTGACCGCTGTGGACTGGCTGGTCGTCAGCCCAGCAGGTGACTTCGACAACGCCGAGGTGTGCTCCGGCCGGTATTCCGTGGTCGTCGTCAACATGGACAGCCGCATCTCCCACAGTGACTTCGCGCTCGCGCTGCTCGATGAGATCGACACCCCTCGTCACCACCGCGTGCAGATCGGCGTCGAAGGGGCATACGGCTGACATCCCCTCGGCACCCCTTCGGCCCCATACCGTCCGCCGACGGTACGGGGCCCGGCCGCGCGCCCGGCGGCCACCGACACACCGTCACATGACGGATGCCGGACCGCCCCCGCGCGGACCACACTGGGCGGTACGGGCTCCTGTCGGCCGCCGCACGTTCCGGCGGCGCCCGGTCACCGTCCGGCCGCGTAGGCCTGCATGCCGCGCGGGTCGGCAGCGGCCGACAGGAGCCCGGTGCGCGGATCGCGGGCGACCGCGCAGACCCGGCCCTCGCTCCACGGACCGGCGACCCGCAGCCGGTGCCGGCGTCGGCGCAGCTCGGCGATGGCGGCCTCGCCGATCCGCGCCTCGACGACGACCCGGGCCGGGTCCATGGTGTGGGGGTGGAAGGAGGACGGGAAGCTCTCCTGGTGCCAGTTCGGGGCGTCGACGGCGCCCTGGAGGTCGAGGCCGCCGCGCACGGCCGGGCGGAGGGCGACGGCCAGGAAGAAGTGCAGGGTCCACTGGTCCTGGGCGTCGCCGCCCGGTGTGCCGAAGGCCAGCACCGGCTCGCCGTCCCGTAGCGCCAACGAGGGGGACAGCGTGGTGCGCGGACGGCGGCCGGGGGCCAGGGAGTTGGGCAGTCCCGGTTCGAGCCGGGCCATCTGGAGGCGCGTCCCGAGCGGGAATCCCAGGTCCGGGACGACGGGGCTGGACTGCAGCCAGCCGCCGCTGGGTGTGGCGGAGACCATGTTGCCCCAGCGGTCGACCACGTCCACGTGGCAGGTGTCGCCGTTGGTGGCCCCGTCGGCGGTGATGGTGGGACTATCCGGGCCGCTGGAACTGCTCGGATCGGTGACGGTCGGCTCGCCGCCGCCGAGCGCCATCGCCCAGTCGCCGGTCCCCGGGGCGGCGACGGCGCGTCGGCCGAGTCGTGGCGGCCGGCCGCCGGGGCGGCCGGGGCAGAGCTCGGCGGAGGCGAACTCGCCGATCAGCGAGCGGCGTTCGGCGCTGTAGGCGGGATCGAGCAGGTCGGCCACGGTGACGTCGGCGTGTTCGGGGTGGTCGCCGTACCAGGCCTCCCGGTCGGCCATGGCCAGCTTGCCGCCCTCGATCAGCGTGTGGAGGTACTCCGGTCCGCCGTACTGCGGGCCCTTCGACCCGAAGTCGTCCGGCAGCAGGGCGAGTTGCTGGAGGAAGACCGGCCCCTGGCTCCACATCCCCGGCTTGCAGACCGTCCAGCCGCCCCACTCGTGGCTGACCGGCTCCTCGTACGTCGCCTCGAAGGCCGCGAGGTCGTCGCCCGTGAGCACTCCGGCGTGCGGCACTCCCGAGGTGTCCATCGCCGGGCGCGCGACGAACTCGGCCAGCGCTGCCGCGACGAACCCCTCTCGCCAGACCCGCCGCGCCGCGTTGATCTGCTGCTCCCGCCCCGCCCCGGCGGCCTCCGCCTCCGCCAGCAGCCGCCGCCAGGTGTCGGCGAGACGGACGTTGCGCAGCAGCGCGCCCGCGGCCGGCGGACGGCCGTCCGGCAGGTAGAGCGCGGCCGAGCTCGGCCAGTGCCGCTCGAACTGCTCGCGGACCGCCGTGACGGCCGCCCCGATGGCCGGCACCGCCGGATACCCGTGTTCCGCATGGCCGATGGCGTACCGGAGCACCTCGGAGAGGCGTTTGGTGCCGTGGTCGCGGAGCAGCAGCAGCCAGGCGTCGAAGGCGCCGGGGACGGTGGCGGCCAGCGGCCCGGTGCCGGGCACCTCGTCCAGGCCGAGCGCGCTGTAGTGCCCGATGGTGGCCGCGGCGGGTGCGCCGCCCTGGCCGCAGAGCACCTGCGGGCGT
Source organism: Kitasatospora sp. NPDC054795 (assembly GCF_053611565.1). NCBI lineage: Bacteria > Bacillati > Actinomycetota > Actinomycetes > Kitasatosporales > Streptomycetaceae > Kitasatospora > Kitasatospora sp. NPDC054795. The sequence goes on along the minus strand of NZ_JBSHAP010000120.1, from coordinate 1,874 downwards.
CCTCCGGCCGGGGCGAGGATGATCGGCACCTCGCCGGCCGGGCCGTTCATGTGCGGTTCGACGACCTGGAGCGTGAACCCCGCGGCAACGGCGGCGTCGAAGGCGTTGCCGCCGTCCTCCAGCACCGCCGTTGCCGCCGCGGTGGCCAGCCAGTGGGACGAGGCCGCCATGCCGAAGGTGCCCTGCAGGGTCGGACGGGTGGTGAACATGCGAGTCCTCCTTGGGTTCGGCCCGGCTGTCGGGGATCCCTACCCGGCGCTCGCCCGGATTGAAAGCCCGCCCGGGCCCCCCGTTCCGTCGGCAACGGTCGGGGAACCGCTGCGGGACCGCAAGCACGACAGCCCGGACGGGCAAGCCCGACGGCCCCCACGGGAAGGCGCGGCCGCCCCGACGGGCAAGGGAAAGGACGGCCGGAGCCCGGTGCTCCGGCCGCCCTTCGGGCAGGTCCTACCAACGGCGGCGCGGTGGCGGCGGTCGCCGCCCCGCCGCACGTCCTCGACGAGAAGCGTGTACGTGCCGTTCTCCTCGACGAGTTCGACGGCGAAGAGCAGTGTCCTGGTGGAGGTTTCCATCGGGGTCCTGGGCTTGGGTGTCGTTGAGCCAGGCGGTCCAGGCCGCGGTGGCCTGCTGCTCGTCGGCGTCCTCGGCGAACAGGTGGTGGCCGAGGTGATCGACACATGACCGAGGAACCAGCGGAACCCGAGGGAGCGGCGGAGCCGATCCGCCGCCGCCCGGGCGGCCGCGCCGCACGCGTCCGCCAGGCCGTCCTGGCGGCCACCCCGGCGATGCTCGCCGAGGAGGGCGTCGCCGGCCTCGGCATCGCCGGGGTCGCGGCCCGCGCCGGCGTCAACGAGACCACGGTGCACCGGCGTTGGGGCAGCCGGGAGAAGCTCGTGCTGCACACCATGCTCACCGGGAGCAGCGAGGGCATCAGCGTCCCGGACACCGGTGACGTCCGCACCGACCTGGCCGCCTTCGCCCGCTCCCTGGCCGAGTACCTCGCCACCCCGACCGGGCGGTCCGTCGCCCGGGCGGCCGCGCTCAGCTCCGACGACCCCAGCCTCGCCGAGGCCTGGCAGGCCTTCTTGTAGTCCCGCCTCGACCAGGCCGGCATCGTCATCAGCCGGGCCGTCGAGCGCGGGGAGCTCCCGGCGGGCACCGAGACCGCCCTGGCGCTGGAACTGCTCTGCTCCCCGCTCCAGACCCGCTCCCTGCTCGGCCACCGCCCGATCGAGCCGGACCTGCCGGAGCGCCTGTCGGACCCGGTGCTGGACGGCCTGCGGGGGCGAGCCTGAGGCCCGACCCCTCAGGCCGACCGCGAACCGCGCGCTCCGAGGAGGCCCGCGGGAAGGGCACGTCGGAGGGCGGCCTTGTCCGATGTCAGTTGTCGGTTCCCTTGCGTTCCGCCTCCTCGGAGGCGTTCCTTCCCCGGCCTCGTCGAAGCGCTCCCAGCAGGCGCCCGACCAGCGATCCCGGCCCGGTCAGGGGCTCCACGGGAGCCGGCCCGGGGACCCGCACCGTCGTGAAGTCGTAGGCGGTCTCGGCGTGTTCGCTCTGATCGATACCGGACCTCTCGGCCTCCCGAGGGACCCGGAAGCCGATGGTCCGCTGGATCGCCCGGCCGAGCAGCCAGGAGAGCGTGAAGGAGTAGACGGCGACCACCGCGACCCCGACCGCCTGCTTGCCGAGCTGCCCGAAGCCGCCGCCGTAGAACAGGCCCCTGGCGCTCTGGCCGACCCCGCCGGTGGCGAGGAGGCCGATCAGCAGCGAGCCGATCGCCCCGCCGACGGCGTGCACGCCCACCACGTCGAGCGAGTCGTCGAAGCCCCAGCGGTACTTGAGCGAGACGGCGGCGCAGCAGACCGCGCCCGCGA
>NZ_JBSHAP010000119.1:0-28510 GCF_053611565.1 Kitasatospora sp. NPDC054795 | reverse complement strand
GTGCTGCTGTCCGCCGCCGTCCCGCTGGTGCTGCTGCCCGCGCTGACCGCGCCGTCCCCGGCCGATCCCGGCCCGCCGTGCGCCGGACCCGTCCGCCCGCCGGACGCCCTGGGGCCGGGGCCCGCCGGGGCACCGGCGCCCCGGCCGCTCCCGGGCTCCCGGCTGCGCCCGGCGGCGCTGGGCCACGGGCTGGGCCTGGCCGCGCTGCTGCTGCTCCCCTCGGCCGTACCGGGCGGGGACCGTCCGCAGGCCGTCGCGCTGGTGCTGGCGGCGGCGGTCTCGGCCGGGGCGGCCGAGCGGACGGCCCGCTGGTACCGGCAGGTCGGCCGCGGCCACCTGGGTACGGCGGGCACCCTGGCCGAGTTCCGGGCCCGGATGCGGCCGGTGCTCCCGGTCGCGCTGGCCCTGCACCTGGCGGTGCTCGGGGTGCTGAGCTTCGCCGCGCTGGCGGTGCTGGCCGTCGTCGCGCCGCGCCCCGGGCCGGGCCACGGCGGCGGGCCGCTGCACCTGGCGGTCGAGCGGGCCGGCCCCGCCGAGTGGGCGGCGCAGGGCGTGCTGGGCCTGCTGCTGGTGCTGCCGGTGCTGCTGGCGCGGTGCGGCCGGCCGGCCGCCGCCGCGGCGGGGGCGTCGGCCGGGGCCGCCGCGGTGCTCGGGCCGCTCGCCCTGGGGCGCTCCGCCCCGGAGGCCTGGCTGCTCGGCGGCGGCACCGTCGCGGCGGCGCTGCTGGCGTACGCCTGGGCGGTGCTCGGCCGGGCCGGTTCGCACTGCTGAGCGCCGTCCGCCGACGCCGTCCACCCGCTCCGTCGATCCACCGCGGGGATCCGCCGCGTGATCCCCGATCTCGTCCTGTTCGTTGAACTCAGTCCGCCAGGTCGTCCCGAACTGGCTTCGTGGAAGGACACCCCCGATGAGGGTGCTGCTGCTGGGCGCCGACGGCTTCATCGGCCGCCGGGTCACCGATCGTCTGCTGATGGACCAGGAGTTGCAGGTGACGGTGCTCGGCCGGCGCGACTCGGCCGACATCCGCTTCGACCTGACCACGGGGAGCCCGGGCGCGCTGGCCCGGTTCCTGGACGCGGTCGCGCCGCAGGTGGTGATCAACTGCGCGGGCGCCACCTACGGCAGCTCGCGCACCCTGATCCGGTCGAACACGCTGGCCGTCGCGACCGTCTGCGAGGCCATCCGGCGCAGCCGGGAGCCGGCCCGGCTGGTGCACGTCGGCTCGGCCGCCGAGTACGGGCCGGTGCCCGGCGGGGTGCCGGTGTCCGAGCAGGCCGAGCCGCGGCCGGTCGGCCCGTACGGGGTGTCCAAGCTGGCCGGGACGGAGCTGGTGCTGGCCTCCGGGCTGGACGCGGCGGTGCTGCGGGTGTTCGACGTGGTGGGCCCGGGGGCGCCGACCGCCTCGCTGTTCGGGCGGCTGGCCGAGGGCCTGCGGCGGGCGCTGGAGCGGGACGAGCACCAGGTGCGGATGCCGGACCTGTCCGGATACCGGGATTTCGTGGATGTGCGGGACGTCGCGCGGGCCGTCCGGGCGGCCGCGGTGTCGGCCGCCACCGGGGTGATCAACATCGGCAGCGGGCACGCCGTGCGGGCCCGGGACGCGGCCCAGCTGCTGGTGCGGGCCTCGGGCTTCGAGGGGCAGATCGTCGAGGAGAACCGGCAGGTCCTGCTGCCCGCGCAGGCCGCCGGGGCGGGCGGCGACCACCTGCCCGGCCACCACCTGCCGGGGCACCGGCCGGAGGGGCACCGCCCGGAGGGCCGGGCGGTGCCGGGCGAGCCGGTGCCGTGGCGGCAGGCGGACGTGCGCACCGCCCGGGACCGTCTCGGATGGCGGACGCAGGTGCCGCTGGAGGAGTCGCTGGGCGACGTGTGGCTGGAGACGGCCTGCCGGGTGTGAGCGTGCCGCGCGGTGCCCCGGGCCCGTCAACCACGGGCTCGGGGCGCTTTTCCGGGGCCCCGCCGCCGGTTCCACGATCCGGTGTCGCCCGTCTCGCCCATCGGACGGGCTGTCTCGGAATAGCGAGGGGGCGTGACACTGTTGGCCTAGACAGCCACCCGAGTGGCGGAGCAGCAACCCGCAGCGCGGTTGGCCCTGGCCACCCGAACAAGACCCATCGGAGTCCCCGTGTCGTTGCCACCCCTGGTCGAGCCGGCCGCCGAGCTCACCGTTGACGAGGTCCGCCGGTACTCCCGCCACCTGATCATCCCGGACGTGGGCATGGCGGGGCAGAAGCGGCTGAAGAACGCCAAGGTGCTGTGCGTCGGCGCCGGCGGCCTCGGCTCGCCGGCCCTGCTGTACCTGGCCGCCGCCGGTGTCGGCACGCTGGGCATCGTCGAGTTCGACGTGGTCGACGAGTCGAACCTGCAGCGCCAGGTGATCCACGGTCAGTCGGACGTCGGCCGGTCCAAGGCGGAGTCGGCCCGGGACTCGGTCAAGGAGATCAACCCGTACGTCGACGTGGTGCTGCACGAGGAGCGCCTCGACAACTCCAACGTCATGGAGATCTTCTCCGGCTACGACCTGATCGTGGACGGCACCGACAACTTCGCCACCCGCTACCTGGTGAACGACGCCGCGGTGCTGCTCGGCAAGCCGTACGTGTGGGGCTCGATCTACCGCTTCGACGGCCAGGCCAGCGTGTTCTGGGCCGAGCACGGCCCCTGCTACCGCTGCCTCTACCCGGAGGCCCCGCCGGCGGGCATGGTCCCCTCCTGCGCCGAGGGCGGCGTGCTGGGCGTGCTGTGCGCGTCCATCGGCTCGATCCAGGTCAACGAGGCGATCAAGCTGCTCGCCGGCATCGGCGACCCGCTGGTCGGCCGGCTGGTGATCTACGACGCCCTGGAGATGAACTACCGCCAGGTGAAGGTCCGCAAGGACCCGAACTGCGCCGTCTGCGGCGAGAACCCGACGGTCACCGAGCTGATCGACTACGAGGCCTTCTGCGGCGTCGTGTCGGAGGAGGCGCAGGCCGCCGCCGCCGGTTCGACCGTCACCTCGCAGCAGCTCAAGCAGTGGCAGGACGACAAGGAGGACATCTACCTCATCGACGTCCGCGAGCCCGGCGAGTACGAGATCGTCAACATCCCCGGCGCGGTGCTGATCCCGAAGAACGAGTTCCTGATGGGCGACGCGCTGGAGAAGCTGCCGCAGGACCGGAAGATCGTGCTGCACTGCAAGTCGGGCGTGCGCTCGGCCGAGGTGCTGGCCGTGGTGAAGGCCGCCGGCTTCGGCAACGCCGTGCACCTGGGCGGCGGCGTGCTCGGCTGGGTGAACCAGATCGAGCCGCACAAGCCGGTCTACTGACCGACGCCCCCACCGTGGAAGGGCCCGCCGTCCGGCGGGCCCTTTTCCGTGCTCCGGTGCGCGGGGAGGTCAGCGGTGCGCGGGGCGGCTCAGAGCGCCTTCTTGCGCTGGAGCACGTTGTAGGCGATCCAGCCCGGCAGCACCGGCAGCCAGAAGGTGAGCGCCCGGTAGAGGAAGACCGCCGGGGTGGCGATCGTGGGGGAGACGTCGGCGACGGTCAGGGCGCCGATCAGGGCGACCTCGACCGGGCCGATGCCGCCGGGGGTGGGGATCGCCGAGCCGGCCGCGTTGGCGGTCAGGAAGACCACCGCGACGGCCGAGAAGCTGACGTCGCCGCCGAAGGCCTGCACCGAGAAGTCCAGGCAGGCGGTGAAGGAGAGGGTCAGCAGCAGGATGCCGCCGAAGCCGGTGACCAGCTTGCTGGGCGTCTGCATCAGGTCGAGCATCCGCGGCACCACGCCGAAGAACAGCGAGCGCAGCCGGCCCAGCACGAACCGGCGCAGCGGCGCGACGGCGGCCACCACCAGGGCGAGCACGGCGGCGCTCAGCACGCCGATGATCACCGCGCGGGAGGCGGAGAGGTCGCCGTTGGTCTGGCTGCCGGTGATCAGGCCGAAGCTGAACAGCAGCAGCAGGTGCCCGGCCAGGCCCGCCAGTTGGGAGGCGCCGACCGAGGCCACCGCCTGGCCGGAGCGGATGCCGGCCCTCTGCAGGTACCGGGTGTTGAGCGCGATGCCGCCGATCGCGGCGGGGGCGACCAGCTTGACGAAGGAGCCTGCCAGCTGGGCGGCGACGGTGCGCCGGAACGGCAGCCGCTCGGGGACGAAGCCGGTCAGGCTCATCGCGGCGGCGACGTAGCTGAAGGCGGCGGCGAGCAGGGCGGCCGCGGCCCAGGCCCAGTTCATCTGGGAGAGCTTCAGCTGGGCCGGCTTGATGGTGGTCAGGGCCAGGTAGGCGGCGAAGGTCAGCGCGATCACCATGATCAGGCTCTTCGGCTTCAGCCGTTCCAGCTTGACCGGGGCCATCGGGGCCTCGGGGGCGATCTGGAGGATCTGGCCGCGGATGCGGCTCAGCAGGTCCTCGCCGGCCACCGCGATGTCCTCCTCGGCCTGCTGCTGGGTGCGCTCGCCGGCCGCGACCTGCTCCAGCGCCCTGGCCCGGGCGGCGGTCTTGCGCTCCTTGGTGAGCTTGGCGAGGTCGACCCGGGTGGAGCGGCTCATCCCGACCGGCTGGAGCAGCGGCAGCGCCTGGGCGACCCGCTCGGCGCCGAGCACCGCGTTGGCGGTGGCGACGGCGCGCTCCGGGCCGATCCGCAGCGCGAAGGTGGTGAGCAGCTGGGCGACGTCGATGCGCAGCGTCAGGTCGGTGGCGGCGATGTCGCCGCCGGAGAGGTTGACCAGGCAGCCGGTGCGCTCGTCCACCACCAGCAGCGACTCGCCGGTGAGCCGGCGGTGGGCGATCCGGCGCTCGTGCAGGGCGGCCACCGACTGCCAGACCGAGGCCATCACCGGGTCGGTGACCTCCTCGTCGGCCAGCTCGTCCAGGGTGCGGCCCTCGACGTTCTCGTACACCAGGATCGCGGCGTCCGGGCCGAGCTCGGAGGTGGCGACCAGCTGCGGCGCGCGGGCGCCCGAGGCGGCCGCCGCGTACGCGATCAGGGCCTCCTGCTCCAGCGCCTGGCGCAGCGACTGGGGGCTGCGGCGCACCGCGACCGAGCGCAGCCGCAGCCGCCGCCAGGCCCGGTAGAAGAAGCCGGAGGCCTGCTGCTCGCGGTCGATGATGTGCACGTCCAGCGGGGGCCCGCCCTGCTGGGTGACGTGGTAGCGGCGGGTGCCGCCGGGGGCGTCGGGGGCGCGCACGGCGCCGGCCGGGGTGAAGCCGACCTTGCGCAGGCCGATCATCAGGTGCTGGCCGGTGGGCCGGATGTTGGGGGAGCCGATCGCGTAGAGCGTGCCGTAGGCGACGGACCAGCCGATCAGCACGGTGAGCATCAGCGACAGCGGGGTGGTGTAGCCGCCGAGCAGCTCGGTGACCCCGCTGAAGACCACCACCACCCACAGGGCGACCCGCCAGCGGGGTCTGCTCGACATGCCGACGGCGGTCATGTAGGCGATCACCGGGGCGAGGTAGCCGTGCACCGGGTCGGTGAGGGTGCCGTTGCTGTCCAGCGGCAGCCTGGTCAGCGCGTCCCGGGTGTGTTCGGAGGCGCCCTCGGCCACCCACCAGTCGATGCCGAGCGAGACGCCGTACGCCAGCACCGAGGCGAGCACGCCGTCGGCGACCCGCAGGCCGTCGCGTTTGATCAGCCGTTCGACGGCGAAGGCCAGCGGCACGGCGAGCACCGCGACGCTGGAGAGCAGGCCGGTGATGGTGGAGAACACCGCGGAGAAGTGCGGCGCGTTGGAGGCGATGTCCTGCTCGATGCCGCTGGTGGTCCCGGTGGCGATGCCGGCCAGCACGAAGACGGCGACTATCCCGAGGACGCCGGCCAGGAAGCGGATCAGGTCGGACGGTCGGTGCGCGCGGGCGGCGAGCAGCGGCTCGTCGACGTCCAGGTGCGGGGCCTCGTCCAGCGGCTCGTGGTCCGGCGGCTCGTGGTCCGGCGGCTCGGTGTCCTCGGGCGGGACGGCGGGGACGGCCGGGGCCTTCGGGCCGCCGGCCGTCGGCGCCGGGAGCGCCGGTTCCGGGGCCGAGGTGGTCTCGGCCGCGGGAGGGCCAGGCTGTTCGGGGGCCTTCGCGGGTGCGGGGGTCTTGATCGTTCGGTCCTTGATCAGGGAGACTTCCGGCGTCGGGCCCGGTTCGGGCCGGCCTTCGCTCTCGTTCCCGGGCGTCGACGGCACGGCGGAGGCGGACTCGTCGGAGTCCTTGTCCACGCCCACGTCAGCCGTCCCGGTCATCTGGTCTTGTCCTCGTATCACCACTCACCGCCCCGGAAGATGGTGGCATGCCCCGGCGTCCCGTGCGGGACAGGGGGCGGATCGGGCGCGGCGGATCGTACGCACCGGGCCACGGACGCGCCCCTGTAAGGAAGAATGCCGCAGGTGACGGACGCAACACACGACGGTCTTCCGGACGCCCTGCCGCCGTTCGCCGAACTGGTGCTCGACCTGACCGAGCGGATTCCACCCGGCAGGGTGATGACCTACGGCGACGTCGCCGAATACCTCGGCCAGGGCGGCCCCCGACAGGTTGGCCGGGTGATGGCACTGTACGGCGGCTCGGTGCCCTGGTGGCGGGTGATCCGCGCGGACGGCCGCCTGCTGCCCGGGCACGAGCAGCGCGCCCTCGCCCACTACGGCGACGAGGGCACCCCGCTGCGCGAACTCGCCGACCCGCCCCGGGTCGACCTCGGGCGGGCCCGCTGGGACGGCTCGCCGGCGTAGACCGCGGCCGGGTCGCATTGTGCCGAAACCGCCGCGCGGACGGGAATGACGGGGCAGGATCGTAGGCTCGGTACGGGCGGGCCCGACGGGTCCGCCTCCGCCGTGCCCCACCGTTCGACCCCCAGGACCAGTTCGTGAGCTCCCCCTACCGGCTCGTGCGCAGCCCGCTCGTCCAGCCCGACCCACCCGTGCTGGACGCCTACCAGCGCGCCGTGGTCGAGCACACCGGCGGGCCGCTGCTGGTGCTGGCCGGCCCGGGCACGGGCAAGACCACCACCCTGGTCGAGGCGGTCGCCCGGCGGATCGAGGACGGCACCGACCCCGAGCGGATCCTCGTCCTCACCTTCAGCCGCAAGGCCGCCACCGAACTGCGCGACCGGATGTCCGGCCGGCTCGGCGGCTCGGCCGCCGCCCCGCAGGCCACCACCTTCCACTCCTTCTGCTACGCCCTGCTGCGCGCCCACCAGGACCCGGCGGACTACGCCGAGCCGCTGCGGCTGCTCTCCGGCCCCGAGCAGGACGTCATGGTCCGCGAGCTGCTGGCCGGCGGCGCCGAGGACGCCAAGCACGGCAGCACCCGCATCGAGTGGCCGCTGGACCTGCGGGCCTGCCTGACCACCCGCGGCTTCGCCGACGAGGTCCGCGCCGTCCTCGCCCGCAGCCGCGAACTCGGCCTCGGCGAAGCCGAACTGGAACGCTTCGCGCAGCGTGTCCAGCGCCCCGACTGGGCCGCCGCCGCGCACTTCCTGGCCGACTACCTCGACATCCTCGACCTGCGCGGCGTCCTCGACTACGCCGAACTCGTCCACCGCGCCGTGCTGCTCGCCGAGCGCCCCGAGATCGGCGAGCAGCTGCGGCGGCGCTACGAGGTCGTCTTCGTCGACGAGTACCAGGACACCGACCCCTCCCAGGTCCGGCTGCTGCGCCAGCTGGCCGGCGGCGGGCGCGACCTCGTCGCGGTCGGCGACCCGGACCAGTCGATCTACGCCTTCCGCGGCGCCGACATCAACGGCATCCTCGACTTCCCGCAGGCCTTCCGGCGGGCCGACGGCAGCCCCGCCGAGGTCAAGGTGCTGCGGGTCTCCCGCCGCTCCGGCGCCGTGCTGCTCGCCGCCTCCCGGGAAGTCGCCCGCCGGATGCCGATGGGCCGGCTGCCCGCCGACAAGCTCGCCCAGCACCGCGCCCTGCTGCCCTCCCGCGAGGGCGGCAGGGTCGAGGTCTACACCTACCCGACCCCCGGCGCCGAGCTGGACTCGATCGCCGACCTGCTGCGCCGCGCCCACCTGGAGGACGGCGTGCCCTGGGGCGAGATGGCCGTGCTCGTCCGGGCCGGCGCCCGCTCCATCCCCGGGGTGCGGCGGGCGCTCGGCGCGGCCGGCGTCCCGCTGGAGATCGACGGCGACGACCTGCCGCTGCGCGAGGAGCCGGCCGTCGCCCAGCTGCTGCTCGCCCTGCGGGCCTGCGCCGAGCAGGCCGCCCGGGACAAGCAGGGTGACCCGGACGCCCCCGACCCGCTCACCACCGACGTGGCGCACGCCCTGCTCACCGGCCCGCTCGGCGGCCTCGACGGCTCCGACCTGCGCCGGCTCGGCCGCGCCCTGCGCGAGGAGGAGCGCGCCGCGCTGCGCGCCGACGGCCGCCCCGCCGCCGTCCCGCGCCCGGCCGCCGAACTGATCCGCGAGGCCCTCGCCGAACCCGAGCGCCTCGTCGCCCTCGACCCCGCGCACGCCCGCCGCGCCCGCGACCTCGGCACCTTGCTGCGCAAGGTCCGCGAACAGCTGGCCGGCGGCTGCACCGCCGAGGAGGCGCTCTGGGAGCTGTGGGACGGCAGCCGGCGCTGGCGCGAGCGGCTGGAACGGGCCGCCCTGCGCGGCGGCGCGGCCGGCCGCAACGCCGACCGCGACCTGGACGCGCTGTGCGCCCTGTTCGAGACCGCCGCCCGGGCCGAGGAGCAGGTCACCGGCCACCGCAGCGCCCTGGACCTGCTCGCCGAACTCGAAGCCCAGGACATCGCCGCCGACACCCTCACCGTCCGGGCGGTGCGCCCAGAGGCGGTGCGCCTGATGACGGCCCACCGCTCCAAGGGCCTGGAGTGGCGCCTGGTCGTGGTGGCCGGCGTCCAGGACGGCCTCTGGCCCGACCTGCGCCGCCGCGGCTCCCTGCTGGAGGCCGACCGGATCGGCCGCGACGGCCTCGCCGAACCGCTCTCCCCGGGCGCCCTGCTCGGCGAGGAGCGCCGGCTCTTCTACGTCGCCGCGACCCGCGCCAAGGAGCGGCTGATCGTCACCGCCGTCAAGGCCCCCGCCGACGACGGCGACGAACCGTCCCGCTTCCTGCGCGAGCTCTACCGCGAGGACGTCGACCCCCGGACCGGCAAGGTGGTCCGCCGCACCCCGGCGGTCACCGTCGAGGACGTCACCCACCGCCCGCGCCGCCCGCTGTCCGTCGCGGCACTGGTCGCCGAACTGCGCGCCGTCACCGTCGACCCCGCCCGCTCACCCGAACTGCGCCGCGCCGCCGCCGAACGGCTCGCCACCCTGGCCGCCGCCACCGACGAGGACGGGATGCCGCTGGTGCCCGCCGCCCAGCCCGAGCGCTGGTGGGGCCTGGACGACCCCACCACCGCCCCCGAACCGCTGCGCGGCGCCGACGTGCCGGTCCGGCTGTCCGGCAGTGGGCTGGAACAGCTGGAGAGCTGCTCCCTGCAGTGGTTCCTGGACAAGGAGGTCAAGGCGCGCGGCGCGGGCTCGGCCGCCCAGGGCTTCGGCAACGTGGTGCACGCCCTCGCCGACGAGGTCGGCTCCGGCCGCACCCCCGCCGACCTCGCCGTGCTCATGGAGCGGCTGGACACCGTCTGGGACGCGCTGGCCTTCGACGCGCCCTGGAAGTCCCAGCAGGAGAAGACCGAGGCCCGCGCCGCCCTGGAGCGCTTCCTCAACTGGCACGTCCTGGAGCGCGGCCGGGACCTCGTCGCCACCGAGCACGGCTTCGACGTCACCCTCGACGTCGGCGGCGTCGCGGTGCGCATCCGCGGCTCGATGGACCGGGTGGAGAAGGACGCGGCCGGGCGCGCCTACGTGGTCGACTTCAAGACCGGCAAGCAGATACCCACCGACAAGTCGCTGCCCGAGCACAAGCAGCTCGCCGTCTACCAGCTCGCCGTCCGGGCCGGCGCCCTGAACGAGCTGCCCGGCTTCACCGGGCACCCGCCCGACACCGGCGGCGCCGAACTGGTCCACCTGCGCGAGCCCGCCGCCAAGGCCGCCGCGGACGCCCCCAAGGTGCAGCGGCAGGAGCCGCCGGAGGGCGAGCCCTGGATCGAGAACCTGCTCGCCGAGGCGGCCGGGAAGGTCCTCGCCGAGCGCTTCGTCCCGCGGACCGGCGCGGGCTGCGACCGCTGCGCCTTCCGTCGCAGCTGCTCCGCCCAGCGGGACGGCACCCAACTCGTCGAGTAGGGGGCGGGCGGGGAACGGCCGGGCGGGGTTTGTCCGTCGCTCCGGTTACGGTTGCGGGGTGACCGCCGTGCTCAGCCATCCCGACCAGCTCAAGGAGCTGCTGGGGATCCCGTTCAACCGGGAGCAGATGGCGGCCATCGGCGCCCCCCTGGAACCGGCCGTGATCGTGGCCGGCGCCGGCTCCGGCAAGACCACGGTGATGGCCGCCCGCGTGGTCTGGCTGGTCGGCTCCGGTGCCGTACGGCCCGAGGAGGTGCTCGGCCTCACCTTCACCAACAAGGCCGCCGGCGAGCTCTCCGAGCGCGTGCGGGCCTCCCTGCGTCTCGGCGGGCAGGGGGCACTCCCGGACGAGGACTGGGGGAGGGCGGCCGACCGGGCCGCCGCCGAGCCGCTCGGCGACCCGGAGATCTCCACCTACCACGCCTTCGCCGGGCGCCTGCTCAAGGAGCACGGCCTGCGGATCGGCATCGAGCCGGACGTCCGGCTGCTCGCCGACGCCACCCGCTTCCAGCTCGCCGCCAAGGTGCTGCGCACCGCCCGCGGCCCGTTCCCCGCCCTCACCGGCACCTTCTCCAACCTGGTCGCCGACCTGGCCGCGCTGGACGGCGAACTCGCCGAGCACCTGGTCGAGCCGCAGACCCTGCGCGAGTTCGACGAGCGGCTGCTGGACACCCTCGCCACCGTCAAGCTGACCAACGACGACCTGCGGGCCGTCCCGGTCACCGCCCGGGCCCGGCTGGAGCTGCTGCGCCTCGTCGAGGACTACCGGCGCCGCAAGCGCTCCGCCGGGCTGATGGACTTCGGCGACCAGATCGCCGCCGCCGCCCGCCTGGCCCAGCAGCGCCCGGAGGTCGGGGAGCTGCTGCGCGACCAGTTCAAGGTGGTGCTGCTGGACGAGTACCAGGACACCTCGGTCGCCCAGCGGCTGATGCTCGCGGGGCTGTTCGGCGCCCCCTCCGACGGCGCCCGCACCGGCAGCGGTCACCCGGTGACCGCCGTCGGCGACCCCTGTCAGGCGATCTACGGCTGGCGCGGCGCCTCCGTGGCCAACCTCGACGAGTTCCCCCGGCACTTCCCGAAGGCCGACGGCCGCCCTGCCGCCCGCTACGCGCTCAGCGAGAACCGCCGCAGCGGCGGCCGGCTGCTCGCCTTCGCCAACGAACTCGCCGCCCCGCTGCGGGAGATGCACGAGGGCGTGGAGGCGCTGCGCCCGGCCCCCGGCGCCGAGCGGGACGGTTTCGTGCGGGCGGCGCTGCTGCCCACCCACGCCGAGGAGGTCGACTGGCTGGCCGACTCGATCGCGCACCTGATTCGCACCGGCACCGCGCCCGGCCGGATCGCCGTGCTGTGCCGCGGCGGCGCGGCTTTCCCGGACATCCACGCCGCGCTGGTCGCCCGGGAGGTGCCGGTCGAGGTGGTGGGCCTCGGCGGGCTGCTGCAGCTGCCCGAGGTGGCCGACCTGGTGGCGGTCTGCGAGGTGCTGCAGGACCCGACCGCCAACGCGGCGCTGGTGCGGCTGCTGATCGGCCCGCGCTGGCGGATCGGCCCGCGCGACCTCGCGCTGCTCGGCCGCCGGGCCGCCGACCTGGTGCGCACCGACCGGCCGGAGGGCGTCGAGGCGCTGGCCGCGGCGGTCGCCGAGGCCGATCCGACCGAGGTGGTCTCGCTGGCCGACGCGGTGGAGACCTTCCTGGACCCCTCGGCCGGTGAGGAGGGGAAGCCCGACGAGCTGCCGTTCTCCGCCGAGGCCCGGGTGCGCTTCGCCCGGCTCGCCGTCGAGCTGCGCGAACTGCGGCGCTCGCTCGCCGACCCGCTGATGGACGTGCTGCACCGGGTGCTGTCCGTCACCGGGCTGGAGGTCGAACTCGCCGCCTCCCCGCAGGCCCTGGCCGCCCGGCGGCGGGAGACCCTGTACGCCTTCCTGGACGTCGCCGCCTCCTTCGCCGACCTCGACGGCGACCCGGGCCTCGCCGCCTTCCTCGGCTTCCTGCGCGCCGCCCAGGAGTACGACCGCGGCCTGGACAGCAGCCTGCCCGGCGGCGAGGACACCGTGAAGGTGCTCACCGCGCACAAGTCCAAGGGCCTGGAGTGGGACGTGGTGGCCGTCCCCGGTCTGGTGCGGGGCGCGTTCCCCTCGTCGAGCCCGCGCGAACGCTGGACGAGCACCAAGCGGGTGCTCCCGCACGCCCTGCGCGGCGACGCCGAAACTCTGCCCGACGTCCGCGGCGGGTGGAACGGGAAGTCGATGGCGGCGTTCAAGAAGGAGCTGGCCGACCACTCCGGCGTCGAGGAACTGCGCCTGGGTTACGTGGCGTTCACCCGGCCCCGGTCGCTGCTGCTGGCCTCCGGGCACTGGTGGGGGCCGAGCCAGAAGACCGTCCGCGGCCCGTCCGCCTTCCTGGAGCGGCTGCGCGAGCACTGCGAGCGGCCCGGCGCGGGCGAGGTCGAGCACTGGGCCGAGCAGCCGGAGAAGGGCGCCGAGAACCCGGCGCTGGCCGCCCCCGTCGAGCGCCCCTGGCCGCTGCCGCTGGACCCGGCCGCCCAGCACGCCCGCCGCCGGGTCGCCGGGGTGGTACGCGCCCGGGTGGCGGGGGCGCCCGCCCCCGAAGCCGAGGAGACGGCCCCCGAGGACCAGCGTCAGGTCGCCTCCTGGGACCGCGATCTGACGGCGCTGCTGGGCGAGTTGGAGCGGTCCCGGCGTACCGCGCGGGACGTGCCGCTGCCCGCCGCGCTGTCCGCCACCCAGCTGCTGCGGCTGGCCGCGGACCCGGACGGCTTCGCGCACGAGCTGGCCCGGCCGATGCCGCGCCCCCCGCAGCCGGCGGCCCGGCGCGGCACCCGCTTCCACGCCTGGGTGCAGTCCCGGATCGAGCCGCTGCTGCTGGTCGAGCCCGGTGCGCTGCCCGGCGCCGACGACGACGGCATCGAGGACGAGCAGGACCTGGAGCGGCTCAAGGAGGCGTTCCTGCGCACCCCGTACGCCCGGCGCAAGCCCCACCGGGTGGAGGTGCCGTTCCAGCTGGTGCTGGCGGGTCGGGTGGTGCGGGGACGGATCGACGCGGTCTACCGGGAGGACGACGCGTTGTCGGAATCCGGTGGTGCGTCACGCTACGAAGTGGTGGACTGGAAAACCCATCGGGAGGAGACCGCCGACCCGTTGCAGCTCGCGGTCTACCGGCTGGCCTGGGCCGAGCACGCGGGCGTCGATCCCGAGCAGGTCACGGCGTCGTTCCTGTACGTCCGCAGTGGCCGGATCGTCCGTCCGGCAGGACTTCCCGACCGAAAAGAGTTGGAACGGCTCCTGATCGGGAACAGTGACTATTGAGTCACGCAGAGCATCCAAGTCGTCATGCCAGTGCCCGAAACCTGTGCGTCATGCACGTTTCGCGCCTATTGTGGGGTCGGTAACCGGTCAACCCCCGTACTCCGGCCGCCAGCGAGGCCCGCATTCCCTGACCCTCAGTCATCACCGCAGGTGCCCTCGGGCATCGGCGTCTTCTGCTGGAGAGACCGAAGTTGAGCGCGACCGGATGGATCAGAGAGCGGTTCACCGGGCCGACACCGGGGCCCGCTCCACGCGCGACCGGCACCTGGCCGAGGACGGCGCTGGCGCTGCCGTTCCTCGGCATGGTGCTGATCGTCGCCCTCGACTACCTCAGCGGCACCGAGGTGACGGTCGAACCGGCCCTCACCGCTGTACCCGCGCTGGCCGCCGTGGTCAGCCGCCGGACCTGGTACCCGCTCGCCATCGGTCTGGGCACCGAGGCGGCGGCCTTCCTGATGGCCTTCCGCAGCGACACGCTCGGCGAGTCCGTGCACGCCGCCAGCGTCTTCGCGATCCTGCTCGTCGCCGCGATCGGCTGGGTCAGCGCCACCCTGAGGCTGCGCCAGGAGCGGGCGCTGGCCGACGCCCAGCTGGTCGCCTCGATCGCCCGCCGGGTGCTGCTGCGGCCCGTCCCCGAGCGGGTCGGCACCGTCCGGGCGGCCGTCCACTACGAGGCCGCCGCCGCGCACGCCCGGATCGGCGGCGACCTCTACGAGGTGGTCAACACCCGGCACGGGGTGCGGGCGGTGGTCGGGGACGTGCGCGGCAAGGGCCTCGGCGCGGTGGAGACGGCCGCCGCCGTGCTCGGGGCCTTCCGCGAGGCCGCCCACCAGGAGGCCGCCCTGGACCGGGTGGCCGGCTGGCTGGCCGTCAGCCTCGACCGCGCCCTGCACGAGAACGACCACCCGGGCGTGGAGGAGGAGTTCGTCACCCTGGTGCTGATCGGCGTCGGGCCCGACGGCGACGCGGAGATCGTCAACTGCGGTCATCCCGCCCCGCTGCTGCTGCGCGGCGGGGAGGTCCGGCCGCTCGAACTCGCCGAGACCGTACCGCCGCTGGGCGTCCTCGACCCGGTCGACGTCCGCCCGCCGGTGCACCGGCTGCTGCTCCAGGGCGACGACCGGGTGCTGCTGTTCACCGACGGGGTGATCGAGGCCCGTGACCGCGCGGGCGTCTTCTATCCGCTCGCCGAACGCTTCCCGCACTGCGCGGCCGGTCGCCCGGCCGACGTCCTGCGGCGGCTGCACGAGGACGTGGTGCGCCACGTCGGGCGCCAGCTCGGCGACGACGCGGCCATGCTGCTGCTCCAGTTCGACCCTCCGCACGCGCTCGGGCCGGGGGAGCCCCGGGCCGCCACCACCGTCCACCTCCCGCAGCAGGCCGGGGTCCTGGCGCGCCAGTAGGCGTCCGGGGCCGCCCTACAGCGACACCTCGACCAGCAGCGGGCGGTGGTCCGACACCGTCGCGCGCGGCGCCGCCGCCGGCCCGACCGCCGTGCGCGGCACGCCGATCCCCAGCACGTGGTCGAACTGCACCGCGGGCCGGTGCGAGGGGTAGGTCGGCGTGCGCGCCAGGTCGTACCAGCCCTGCAGGCGGGGGCGCGGTTCGCGCACCCGGCGCCGGCGCGCCTCGGTCAGGGCCGGCCGGGCCCGCCGCGCCGCCCGCAGCTCGCGCACCCGCACCCGCGGCGCGGTGCGCTCCAGCGCCGTCGCCCCGCCGAGCACCGTGCGGGGCACGGCCCCGACCAGGTTGAAGTCGCCCAGTACCAGGTACGGCTGCGGCAGGTCGGCGATCCAGCGCCGGATGCCGGCCAGCTGCGCCATGTTCCAGCCGGGGACGAAGGACAGGTGCGCCGCCACCACGGTGAACGGCCCGCGGTCGCCCTCCAGGACGGCCGCCAGAGCCGTCCGCGGCTCGTCCGGCACCGGGGTCAGTCCGCGCCGCCCGGCCACCCGCAGCGGCAGCCCGAACGGCGCCGGGGCGAACCGCCGGGCCCGCCAGTGCCGCACCGGGAGCCGCGTCAGCAGTGCCGTCCCGTACGAGGGCGGGGCGCCGTCGCCCACCTCGCCCGGCCCGTACACCCGCAGGCCGCCCGGCCCGGACGGCTCCGGCACCCAGCCCGCGACCGGCGCCGGGCGGCCGTGCAGGGCGGCGGCGAAGCGCCAGTCCTTGGCGCCCATGGCCGCGGCGGCCACCGAGGCCTGGTCGGTGCCGCCGGAGCGCGACTGGTACCGGTCGACCTCCTGGAGCGCCAGCACGTCGGCGTCCAGCGCGGCCACCGCCTCGGCCAACGGCTCGCCGGCGTCGGACGGGTAGGGCCGCGGGGCGCCGTCCGGGGCGAGTGGCTGGCCGTGCAGGAGGTTGAAGGTGGCGATGCGCAAGTGGCTCACACCGCACGACGGTACCCGCTCCCCCGACCGGGTGGGCGCGGCTTGAGACGGTAGGGCATACCGGGTATACATACTCGGTATGTCCATCCGTCACGGTCTGCTCGCCCTGCTCGACCAGGGCCCTCGCTACGGCTACCAGCTGCGCACCGAGTTCGAGGCGCGCACCGGCGCCACCTGGCCGCTCAACGTCGGGCAGGTCTACACCACGCTGTCCCGGCTGGAGCGCGACGGGCTGGTCGAGCCCGCGGGGGAGGACGGCGACGGCCACCAGTTCTACGCCGTCACCGACGCGGGCCGGGAAGAGCTGCGGACCTGGTTCGACACCCCGGTACCCCGGACCAACCCCCCGCGCGACGAACTGGCGATCAAGCTCGCCATGGCGGTGACCGTCCCCGGGGTCGACGTCTCCGCCGTCGTCCAGGGCCAGCGCCGGCACAGCATCAAGGCGCTCCAGGACTACACCCGGCTCAAGGGCCGCGCCCTCGCGGGGGAGAAGCGCCCCGGCGCGACGCCCTCCGCCAGCAACGACCTGGCCTGGCTGCTCGTCCTCGACCAGCTCATCTTCCAGACCGAAGCCGAGATCCGCTGGCTCGACCACTGCGAGACCCGGCTCGCCCAGCAGGCCGAACTCCTGCAGACCCGCACCGCCGAGGCCGCCCGCGACGGCGCCGCGCCCGCCAAGCGCGGGCGCCGCCTGCGCGCCTGAGCCCGCGCGGCAACCGAACCACCACGCTCGGCCCCGACGCCGAGCGCACACCCAGTACGAGGGGGGAATCCATGTCCCACACCCAAGAGGCCCGGCAGACGCCGGTGCTCCACCTGGAGAACGTCACCCGCGTCCACGGCCACGGCGCCGCCGAGGTCCAGGCCCTGCGCGGCGTCGACCTCAAGGTCCACCCCGGCGAGTTCGTCGCCGTCATGGGCCCCTCCGGCTCCGGCAAGTCGACCCTGCTCACCCTGGCCGGCGGCCTGGACACCCCGAGCGGCGGCCGGGTCCTGGTCGAGGGCGTCGCCCTCGGCGAGCTCGACCGCAAGAAGCTCGCCCGGGTCCGCCGCCGCTCCGTCGGCTACGTCTTCCAGGACTACAACCTGATACCGGCGCTCACCGCCGCCGAGAACATCTCGCTGCCGCGCGAACTCGACGGGCTGTCCACCCGCGCCGCCCGCCGCGAGGCCGTCGCCGCCCTGGAGGAGCTCGGCATCCCCGAACTCGCCGACCGCTTCCCCGACGACATGTCCGGCGGCCAGCAGCAGCGCGTCGCCATCGCCCGCGCCCTGATCGGTGACCGCCGCCTGGTCCTCGCCGACGAACCCACCGGCGCCCTCGACTCCACCACCGGCGAGGCCGTCCTCGCCGTCCTGCGCGCCCGCTGCGACGCCGGCGCCGCCGCCATGATGGTCACCCACGAGGCCCGGCACGCCGCCTGGGCCGACCGGGTCGTCTTCCTGCGCGACGGCCGGATGGTCGACGAGTCCGTCAGCCAGGACGCCGCCAGCCTGCTCGTCAGCGCCGCCACCAACAGCCTGAAGGTGGACGAGTGAAGCTCAGCGCCTGGCGGGTGGCCCTGCGCATCGCCCGCCGTGACGCCCTGCGCGCCAAGGGCCGCAGCGCCCTCGTCATCGCCATGGTCGCCCTGCCCGTCCTCGGCGTCACCGGCGCCGACGTGGTCTTCCGCAGCGCCGAACTCACCCCCGCCGAACACGCGACGCGGGTCATGGGCCAGGCGGTCGCCGAAGTGCACATCGTCGAACGCGGCACCTCCGTCAAGCAGGCGCCCGACCCCGAGAAGGGGCTCACCATCCAGAGCCCCAAGGACGATGCCAAGAACGGCGAAGCGCCCAAGTACACCCCCGCGCAGCAGCGCTCCCTCGACACCGAACCCGTCGAGCTGGCCCGTCAGTTGCTCCCGGCCGGCGCCATCCTGGTGCCCGAGCTCTCGGGCCCGTACACCGCCGCGAGCAGCGCCGAGGGCGTGCTCAGCACCCGGGTCGGCGAGGCCGACCTGACCGACCCGGTCTGGCGCGGCCGGATCGACCTCTACCAGGGCCGGGCCCCCGCCGCCGACACCGAGGCCGCCGTCACCCGGGACTTCCTCAAGCGCTCCGGGCTCAGGATCGGCGACAGGACCGCCGTCCGCGGCCTGGAGAACAGCCCCTTCACCATCACCGGCGTCTACGAGTACCCCGGCGAACTGCGGGCCACCGAGCTCACCGCCCGCCCCGGCGCCCTGCTCGACCGCCTCCCCAAGCCGTCGGGCGGCTCCGACGCCTCGACCGAGGACCCCGGCGGGACCACCCGCTGGCTGGTCAAGCTCCCGGCCGGGGCCTCGATCGACTGGCCGAAGGTCAAGGAGTTCAACGAGTACGGCTTCCAGGTGGCCTCGCGCGCCGTGCTGGCCGACCCGCCGGCCCGCGCCGACGTCCCCTACTTCGTCGAGCAGAAGCAGGACAGCGGCGGCACCAGCTACTTCAACCGGACCGACATCGTCATCCTCGCCACCGTCGTCGGGATGGCCCTGCTGGAGATCGTCCTCCTCGCGGGCCCCGCCTTCGCCGTCGGCGCCCGGCGCTCCCGGCGGCAGCTCGGGCTGCTCGCCGCCGCCGGCGGTGAGCGCGCCAACGTCCGCGCGGTCGTGCTCGGCGGCGGCATCGTCCTCGGCATCACCGGCGCCGTGCTCGGCCTGGGCCTGGGCATCGGCCTGGTCGCCCTGCTGCGCACCGCCGCCGAGGAACGCTCCGGCCAGCGCTTCGCCCACTTCGCCCTGCCGCCGCTCGACCTGCTCGGCGTCCTCATGGTCGGGCTCGTCACCGGCCTGCTGGCCGCCGTCGTGCCCGCCGTCCAGGCCTCCCGGCAGGACGTCGTCGCCGCGCTCACCGGCCGTGACACCCTCAAGCCGCCGAGCCGCAGGCTCGCCGTCGCGGGACTGCTGACCCTCGGCGGCGGCGCGGCCCTCGCCCTCGTCGGTGCCACCAGCGGCGTCGGCAACCGCAGCTTCGCCGTCCTCGGCGGCTCGGCCCTCGCCGAGCTCGGCATGGTCGCCCTCGTGCCCTACCTGGTCGGCCTGTTCGGCCGGCTCGGCCGCTGGCTCCCGCTCGGCCCCCGGCTCGCCCTGCGCGACTCGGTGCGCCACCGCGGCCGCACCGCGCCCGCGGTGGCCGCCGTGATGGCCGCCGTCGCCGGCTCCGTGGCCGTCAGCGTCTACATCGCCAGCTTCGAGGAGCAGTACCGGCTGGATTACACCGCCTCCGGTCCGTCCGGGGCCGTCATCCTCGGCAACGGCTGGCTGTCCGACGCCAAGCTGCTGCCGCAGATGCGCGAGGCCGTCGAACGCAGCATCCCCGACCTCGGCCCGCGCGCCGACGTCCGGCGCGTCCAGCCGAAGGTCGACTGCTCCGAGGGCAGCTACTGCGGCTACGTCAGCGTCGAGCTGCCCAAGGAGGACCGCTGCCCGCTCATGGACTCGGGCGACTCCCTCTCGCTGGCCGAGAGCGAGCACGTCATGAGCACCGACAAGCGCTGCCAGACGGACCACCGCCGCAACAACCCGTTCAGCCAGGTCACGGCCGGGGACGCCACCCTGCTGCACAACCTCTTCGGAGTCACCGACCCGGCCCCGGGCCAGGCCCTCGCCGCCGGCAAGGCCGTGGTCTTCGACGCCCGCTACATCAAGGACGGCAAGACCGCCCTGCGGTTCAGCACTCCGGTCACCGGCAACGGGAACGGCCCCGCGAACAAGCCCGTCATCACCGAGATCGCCGTGGACGCCGTCCTCGCCGAGCCCGCGCTGGCCGCCCCGGCCCAGGCCGTGATCAGCCAGGACACCGCTACCCGGCTCGGCTTCTCCACCGCCCCGACCGGCTCCGTCTGGCTGCCCGGCGCCATGCCCTCGGACACCGCCCAGCAGAAGGCCGACGGCGCGCTGACCAAGCTCGTCGACCACGACGTGCTCAAGATCGAGCGGGGCTACGAGTCCCCGGCCGGACTGATCCAGTTCGGCCTGAACGCCTTCGCCGGCATCGTCGCCCTCGGCGCGGCCGGCATCGCCACCGGACTGGCCGCCGCCGACTCCCAGCGCGACCTGACCACCCTCGCGGCGGTCGGCGCCGAGCCCCGCATCCGGCGCTCGCTGTCCGGCTTCCAGTGCGGGGTGATCGCCGCGATGGGCGCCCTGCTCGGAGTGGTCTGCGGCGTGGTGCCGGGAGTGGCGCTGCGCAAGGTCGAGGCCGCGGCGAGCAGCTACCCCGGGATGAGCCCCGAGGAGATCGCCAGCAAGGCGGCCCTGGTCTTCCCGTGGCCCACCATCGCCGCCACCGTGCTGCTGCTGCCGGTGCTTGCGGCCGGGCTCGCGGCGCTGATGACCCGCTCGCGGATCACCCTGCTGCGCCGCTCGGGCTGAGGCCCGCGCCGCCCCGGGCCCTGGGCCGCCCCGGGGCCCGCGTCGGTCCCGGGGCCCCGCGCCCGCTCGCCCCGTCCCCGTCCGCGTCACCCCCGTCCGCGTCCTCGTCGCGGCGGGGGTGACGGAGGTTACAGCCCCGACGGCGCCCGGCAGCCGGACGGCCGGGGCGGGCACCCGCACGGGCGAACTACAGTCGTCGGTATGACGAGAACCCCGGACAGCGCCGTCCGCTCCTACATCGACCGGCACCAGGCCGCCTTCCTCGCCGACCTCGCCGAGTGGCTGGCCATCCCCTCGGTCTCGGCCGATCCGGACCGGGCCGGCGACGTGCGGCGCTCGGCCGAGTGGCTGGCCGCCAAGCTCGGCGAGACCGGCTTCCCGGTGACCGAGGTGTGGGAGACCGAAGGCCTGCCCGCGGTGTTCGCCGAGTGGCCCTCCGGGGACCCGTCCGCGCCGACCGTCCTGGTCTACGGGCACCACGACGTGCAGCCCGCGGCGCGGGAGGACGGCTGGGACACCGAGCCGTTCACCCCGACCGTGGTCGACGGCCGGCTGTACGCGCGCGGCGCCGCCGACGACAAGGGCCAGGTGTTCTTCCACACCCTGGGCGTGCGCGCCCACCTGGCCGCCACCGGCCGCACCGCGCCGGCTGTCAACCTCAAGCTGCTGATCGAGGGCGAGGAGGAGTCCGGCTCGCCGAACTTCGCCGAGCTGGTCCGGCGCGAGGCCGGGCGGCTGGCCGCCGACGTGGTGGTCATCTCGGACACCGGCATGTGGTCCGCGACCACGCCGACCGTCTGCACCGGCATGCGCGGCCTGGCCGACGCCCAGATCGACCTGTACGGGCCGGACACCGACATCCACTCCGGCTCCTTCGGCGGCGCCGTCCCCAACCCGGCCCAGGTCGCGGCGGAGCTGGCCGCCGGCCTGCACGACGCCGACCGCAGGGTCGCGATCCCGGGCTTCTACGACGGCGTCGTCGAACTGACCGGGACCGAGCGCGAGCTGTTCGCCGAGCTGCCCTTCGACGAGGAGCAGTGGCTGCGGGTCGCCAAGTCGTACGGCACCCGCGGCGAGGCCGGCTACTCCACCCTGGAGCGGATCTGGGCCCGCCCGACCGCCGAGGTCAACGGCATCTGGGGCGGCTACACCGGCCCCGGCGGCAAGACCGTCGTCCCCGCCTCGGCGCACCTCAAGCTGTCCTTCCGGCTGGTCGCCGGACAGGAGGTGGAGAAGGTCCGCGAGGCGGTGCGGGCCTGGGTGGCCGAGCGGGTGCCCGCGGGCGTCCGGTACGACCTGGTCTTCCCTGGTGCGACCCGGCCCTGCCTGACCCCGCTGGACCACCCGGCGCTCCAGTCCACCGTCCGGGCGATGGGGCGGGCCTTCGGCCAGAAGATCCTCTTCACCCGCGAGGGCGGCTCCGGACCCGCCGCCGACCTCCAGGACGTGCTGGGCGCGCCGGTGCTGTTCCTCGGCATCTCGGTGCCCTCGGACGGCTGGCACTCGGTCAACGAGAAGGTCGAGCTGGACCTGCTGGCCAAGGGCGTGGAGACCGCCGCGTACCTCTGGGGCGACCTGGCCGAGAACTTCCGGCCGGGGGCATGACCCCGGGTTCGAGCACCATGGCAGCCAGATCACTCATCCGGATGATTCACCACGTGGGGATGGAACAGACGTGAGCACCGTGCCTGAGACCGAGCGCCCGCTGCACCTGGCACTGGCCCGGTCCGGGGTGGACCGGGCGGCCGAGCACCGCCTCGACGAGCCCTGGCTGGCGGCGGCCTGGAGCCACCCGAGCACCCGGGTCCTGCCGATCGCGGGCGGCGAGGCGTTCGTGGTCGACACCGCGCAGGGCACCGAGCTCGTGCTGATGCCCTCCTTCGAGGCGCCGCAGACCGGCGACCGGTACTTCCTGGGCACCGACGAGGACGGCGTCTCGTACTTCGCGCTGGCGGGCGAGAGCCTGCCCGGGCGCCTGGACGGCGATGCCCGCCCGGCCGGGCTGCGCGAGGTCGGCGGGCTGCTGTCCGACCGGGACGCCGGGCTGCTGGTGCACGCGGTGGCGCTGGAGCACTGGCACCGGCTGCACAGCTTCTGCTCGCGCTGCGGGCACCCGACCGAGAAGGCCGGCGCCGGGCACGTGCGGCGCTGCACCTCCTGCGCGGCCGAGCACTACCCGCGCACCGACCCGGCGGTGATCATGGTGATCACCGACGAGCAGGACCGCTGCCTGCTCGGCCGCCAGGCGCTGTGGCCGGAGGGCCGCTGGTCCACGCTGGCCGGCTTCGTCGAGCCGGGGGAGTCGATCGAGCAGGCGGTGGCCCGCGAGGTGCAGGAGGAGGCGGGCGTGCGGGTCGGCGAGGTGCGCTACGTCGCCAGCCAGCCCTGGCCGTTCCCGTCCAGCCTGATGCTCGGCTTCCTGGGCCGGGCGCTGCCCGGCGGCACCGAGATCACCGTGGACGGCGAGGAGCTGGCCGAGGCGCGCTGGTTCTCCCGCGAGGAGCTGCGGGCCGGGATGGAGGCGGGCGAGATCCTGCCGCCGTCCGGCATCTCGATCGCCCGGCACCTGGTCGAGCTCTGGTACGGGGAGCCGCTGCCCTCGGCGGCGCGCTGGTAGCCCTGCGGTAAAGCGGTCCGTACGAAGTGGTCCGTACGAAGTGGTCGGCCCGAATGGTGCCCGGACCAAGGGGGCGCGTGGAGAATTCCGCGCGCCCCCCTTTTACTCCGCAATCCCTTCCCGAATTCGCCACGACCAGCTGTTCGTATCCGGACGGGCCAGTTCTGCTACCGGGAGGGGCTCACAGGGCTCCGAAGTCAACCCGCGCGGACGATATTGCCGGAAACGGCTGAAACCGGCTCGCCGTGCTCGCTACATTCACGAGGGTGACAATCCCCCGGGGCACCGCCCAATCCCCCAAATACCAGCGCCTCGCCGCCGACCTGCGCCGCCGGATCGCCGAGGGCGAGTTCACCGCCGACGCGGCCCTGCCGGTCGAGAGCGAACTGGAGCGCCAGTACGGCGTCGCCCGCAACACCGTCCGGCTCGCCGTCGACGTCCTGGTCAACGAGGGCCGCCTGGTCCGCCTCCAGGGCAAGGGCACCTACCTGCGCGAACACCCCGTCCTGGACCACCGCGCCTACGGGCCCGGTCTGACCCCCGCGCCGCGCGACTGCCTTGCCGCGCCCTCCGCCGTCTACCTCGGCGAGGCCGCCGAGGCCGGACGGGAGCTCGGCACCGACTTCGAGATGATGATCGTCCGGGCCCGGGTGGACATCGCCGAACGGCTCGGACTGCGCCCCGGCGAGGCCATCGTGGTCCGCCGCCAGCTGCGGCTGCTCGACCGCGAGCCCTACTCCATCGAGGAGAGCCACTACCGGGCCGGCCTCGCCGCCGGCACCCCGCTGATGGAGCCCGACCCCGTCGAGGGCGGCGACGAGGCGGTGCTCGCCACCCTCGGACGCACCGAGATCGGCGCCGTGGACCACCTGGTCGCGCGGATGCCCGGCCCCGAGGAGGCCCAGTGGTTCCAGGGCGGCCCCGGGGTGCCGCTGATGGTGCAGACCCGCGTCACCTACGACCGGCGCGGGCCCGTCCGGGTCATCGAGACCCGCTACTCGGCCGACCGCAGCCGGCTCGTCTACGGCGTCGGCGACCTCGGCGCCCGCACCACCCTGCCCGCCCCCGCCGCGCCCGTCGACCCGGCCCGGGCCGACGCGCCGTGACGCGCGCCGGCCCCCGGCGGCCCGGGCCGGACCCAACGGCCTCAGGCCGCCAGGGCCTTCTTGACCTGCAGCAGGCTCGGGTTCGTCATGACGACCCGCTCGCCGCCGCCGGCCGGCGTCACCAGCACCGTCGGAACGGTCTGGTTGCCGTTGTTCACCGACTCGACGAAGGACGCCGACGCCGGGTCCTCCTCGATGTTGATCTCGGTGTAGCCGATGCCTTCGCGCTCCAGCTGGCTCTTGAGTCGGTTGCAGTACCCACACCAGGTCGTGCTGTACATCGTCACGGTGCCGGACATCGAGGGGGCTCCTTCGAAAGAGAGGTGCGTACGGTCTCCGGAGGCAACGTCCACCGGGCGGTGGGCATTCCGGTATGCCGTCGACCGTCGTACGGAGCGATCATCCTGCGATCGCACCGGGCCTGTGGACAACCCCCTCCGCGATGTCCCACCGGGCTGAGAGGATGGAAAGCATGCAGGAAGACCTCTTGAGCGGCAGCCCGTACGACGGCACCCATGGCTCCCCCTGGGCCGACCCCGGCGCCGCGACGGGCCCGGACGCCGTGCTCGCCGGGCTCGACCCCGAGCAGCGCGCCGTCGCCACCGCCCTGCAGGGCCCGGTCTGCGTCCTGGCCGGCGCCGGCACCGGCAAGACCCGCGCCATCACCCACCGGATCGCCTACGGCGTGAGCAGCGGCGTCTACCACCCCCAGCAGATCCTCGCCGTGACCTTCACCGCCCGCGCGGCCGGCGAGATGCGCGGCCGGCTGCGCCAGCTCGGCGCCGAGGGCGTCCAGGCCCGCACCTTCCACGCCGCCGCGCTGCGCCAGCTCCAGTATTTCTGGCCGCGCGCCGTCGGCGGCCCCGTGCCCCAGCTCCTGGAACGCAAGGTCCAGCTGGTGGCCGAGGCGGCCGGCCGCTGCGGCCTGCGCGTCCAGCGCACCGAACTGCGCGACCTCACCGCCGAGATCGAATGGGCCAAGGTCACCCAGATCGCCCCCGAGGACTACCCGGTGGCCGTCGCCAAGTCCGGCCGCGAGGCCCCCCGCGACCCGGCCGAGACCGCCCAGGTCTACCGCGTCTACGAGGAGGCCAAGAGCCGCCGCGGCAGCATGGACTTCGAGGACGTCCTGCTGCTCACCGCCGCGATCCTGGAGGACCGCCCGGACATCGCCGACCAGGTCCGCTCCCAGTACCGGCACTTCACCGTCGACGAGTACCAGGACGTCTCCCCGCTCCAGCAGCGCCTGCTCGACCAGTGGACCGGCCCGGACGGCGGCGCCAGCCTCTGCGTCGTCGGCGACGCCAGCCAGACCATCTACTCCTTCACCGGCGCCACGCCCGACTACCTGCTCAACTTCCGCAACCGGCACCCCGGGGCGACGGTGGTCAAGCTGGTCCGCGACTACCGCTCCACCCCCCAGGTCGTCCACCTCGCCAACGGGCTGCTCTCCCAGGCCCGCGGCGAGGCCGCCCGGCACCGCCTGGAACTCGTCTCCCAGCGCGAGGCCGGCCCCGAACCGGTCTACACCGAGTACGAGGACGAGCCCACCGAGGCCGAGACCACCGCCCGCCGGATCAAGGAGCTGCTCGCCGCCGGAGTGCGCGCCAGCGAGATCGCGGTGCTGTTCCGCACCAACGGCCAGTCCGAGGTCTACGAGCAGGCCCTCGCCGACCTCAACGTCCCCTACCAGCTCAAGGGCGCGGAACGGTTCTTCGAACGCCCCGAGGTCCGGGACGCCGGCGTGCTGCTGCGCGGCGCCGCCCGGGCCGCCTCCGACCCGCTCACCGACGACGCCCCCGACCTGGCCGGCCAGGTCCGCGCGGTGCTGGCCACCCGCGGCTTCACCGCCGAGCCCCCGGCCGGCTCCGGCGCCGTCCGGGACCGCTGGGAGTCGCTGGCCGCCCTCGTCCGGCTGGCCGAGGAGTTCGAGCGCACCCGCACCGAGGCCGGCCAGGGCACCGACCTCTCGGCCTACGTCGCCGAGCTGGACGCCCGCGCCGCGGCCCAGCACGCCCCGGCCGTCGAGGGCGTCACGCTCGCCTCGCTGCACGCCGCCAAGGGCCTCGAATGGGACGCCGTCTTCCTGGTCGGCCTCACCGAGGGCACCCTGCCGATCATCTACGCCAAGACCGACGAGCAGGTCGAGGAGGAGCGCCGCCTCCTCTACGTCGGCGTCACCCGCGCCCGCAAGCACCTCAGCCTCTCCTGGGCGCTCTCCCGTTCCCCGGGCGGCCGGGCGAGCCGCAAGCCCAGCCGCTTCCTGGACGGGTTGCGCCCCGGCTCCACCGCTCCCGGCGCGCGCACCGGCGCGCGCGGCGGGCGAGGGGGCGTCGAGCCCGGCGAGCGCTCCGCCGCGCGGCGGGTCCGCGGACCGGTCAAGTGCCGGGTCTGCGACAAGGTGCTCACCGAGGCCGTCGAGCGCAAGCTGCGCCGCTGCGAGAGCTGCCCGTCCACGATGGACGAGGGGCTGTACGAGCGGCTGCGCGAGTGGCGGGCCCGGCAGGCGAAGAAGCAGGGCGCGCCGGCCTACGTGGTGTTCACCGACGCCACGCTGATGGCGATCGCCGAGGACGTGCCCGCCGGCCGCGGGGAGCTGGCCGCCATCTCCGGGGTCGGCGCCCTGAAGCTGGACAAGTACGGGGCGGCCGTGCTCTCGTTGTGTGCGGGGGAGGAGCCCGAGGAGGACCCGGACGACGTCGAGGACGGCGGTTCGGACGGTCCGGCCTGAGCCGGTCCGGGCATGGTCCAGGAGGCCGCTTCGAGGGTTTCGGAACCCGTTGTGTGACGTGCCGAAGAACTCGCGTGAAAAATAGTTTGCGCCGCGTACCGGGAGCGCAATAGCCTGCCGGAGCGGTCAAGGGGACGCGGTCGCACGGGGTGAAACCTGTGCTGATGCCCCTCGCCCGAGAGCTTCACCACAGCTTTACCGAGACAGACATCCGAACATTCGGAGCCAGGGAAACCAGGCTCCGCGAGACGCCGAGAGGAGGCGAAGACAGTGGGAAACATCATGATCACCAAAATGACTGGCCAGACCGTTGTCGCTGCCTCCCTGCGTGCCGCCCGTCTGCGGGCGCTCGCCGAGCTCGGTGGAACCGGTCTGGGTCTCGACACCACCGGTGTCTCCGTCGCCCCCGTTGTCAGTGGTCCTGGACACACTGATCTGTGCCTCACGGGCAGCAGGAGCGTCGACGGCACCACTGTCGAGACCGGTCTGTCCCGGGGCTGGGCCTCGTTCGGCACGCCGTGCTCCCTGCGCGACGAGCGACCGACCCAGGCGCCGAAGGCGGCCGTAGCCGCCGCCATGCATGGCGGCTATGCGCAGGTCATCGGTGCCGAAAACGCCCAGAAGCAGAACGAGCAGCAGATTAACCAGGCCACGGCCGCCTTTACCGGCGCCGAGGCCGTCCGGATGTGGGCCTTCCGCGGCCCCGAACCCTGGAGAGAACGAACCTGAGCCAGCCTCAGGTCGGCACCTCCAGGGCCGCGGAACCCGTCACACCGGGATCCGCGGCCCTTCTGTTTTGTCCGGTACGCAAGACCACCCAGGCCCTCCGGGGCCTCCGGCCCAGCACCACCAGTCACCTGGGCCGGAACCACTGAGAAAAGACGAGGAAGACGCCCACAGTGTCCACGGTCATCACACCGCCCACCCCGTCCGTACCGCCGACAAGCCAGATCACCCAGGCCGACCAGGCCGACCCCCCGGAGGTTCCTTCCATGCAGCTCAGCTCGATCGAGCAGGCCGAGTCCCTCGGTCTCCCCATCCCCTGCCGCGCCTTCGACCCCGAGGTCTTCTTCGCCGAGACGCCGGCCGACGTCGAGTACGCGAAGTCCCTCTGCGGCACCTGCCCGGTGAAGGAGGCCTGCCTGGCCGGCGCCCTGGAGCGGCGTGAGCCGTGGGGCGTCTGGGGTGGCGAGCTGTTCGTCCAGGGCGTCGTCGTGGCCCGCAAGCGTCCCCGTGGCCGTCCGCGCAAGACCGAGGTCATGGCGTGAACCCCGCCCACGGCGCCAGGGTCGTCCGCCGGGGAGAGCAGCCCCCGCTGGACAGCGCCCTCCGCCGATCCGTGCGGATCGCCGCCGCCAAGGCCGACGCCGCAGCCCGCATCCCGTTCCCGAGCAAGCACCACGAGCAGGACCACCACATGAACCCCGCCGCCGTCGATCCCACCGCCCGCGCCGAGCAGGCCACCGAACGTCAGACCCAGAACAGGATCCTCGAAATGCAACTCCTCCACGAATCCCTGGCCCGTGCCCATATGCAAGACAGGCTGCACGAGGCCGAGAACCAACGGCTCGTCAGCCGGGTCGCCCGGGCCCGCAGGCTCAGGCAGCGGGCCGAGCGGGCCTCGATGCGGGCCCGCAAGGCGCTCGCCGTCGCACTGATGTAGGGCCTTCGGCCCGGGGCCGTCCTCGACAGGCCCCTCCCGGACTCCGGTCCACCCCCGTCGTGGGGGGGGGGGGGGGCCCCCGGCGGGGGGGGGGGCCCGGCGCGGGGGGGGGGCGCGCGGGGCAGGCGCGGGCGCGCGC
>NZ_JBSHAP010000118.1:0-28517 GCF_053611565.1 Kitasatospora sp. NPDC054795 | reverse complement strand
CGCCACGGGGGAGCGTGCCGGGCCGCCGGGTCCCGCACCGTCCGGCTCAGTCGGTCAGGTTGACAGGGCGGTAGGCGTGGTAGCCGTCGCCGTCCCTGAGCCCGTAGGTGTGCGAGGTGTGCCGGGTCCCGGCGTGGCCGGCCTGCTCGTAGGCCTGGTACGAGTGCTTGCCGCTGTCCCAGCCGTCGAAGATGACGACGTGCCGGTGGTCGGGGTCGCTGCTGTTCGCCTTGATGACCAGGTCGCCCCGGCGCAGCTCGGACATCCTGATCGGCTTGGTCCAGCCGTCGTTCTTCAGCGAGACCGTGTTCGGGCCCGACCTGGGCAGACCCAGCGCCATCGAGGCGTAGCCGGAGCAGTCCTGACGGTAGCCGTCCTTCCAGGTCTTGTGCTGGTCGTACGGGACGGGCTTGCCCCCGTTGGCGGTCAGCCAGAGCCGGGCACGGCGGATCTCCTCGGCGCGGCTGATCCTCGGGGCGGCGGCGGCCCGCTGGTCCTGGGCGACGGCGGCGGTGTCCGCGGCGGTCGCGGTGACGGCGACGGCGGGCGCGGTGAGGGTGAGCGAGCCGAGCAGCGCGGTGGCGGCGAGGGCGGGGATGCTCCAGCGGCGGATGCGGTTCATGACGGGGTGTTCCTTTCCCTGTGGACGTCACCGTGACGGACGCCGCGGTGACGGGCGGTGCGGTGATGCGGTGATGCAGTGGTGCGGTGATGCGGTGGTGCTGTGATGCGGTGGTGCGGTGGTGCGGCAGGTGGTTCGGGGCCGGGCCGGGGCGGGGCGGGGCGGGCCTCAGCCCGAGTGGGCGAGGCGGCGCAGCGCGGCCCGGTCGCCGTGGAAGACGTCGGCGTCCATCGGCAGGCCCGCGGTTCCGGGGATGCGGGCCTGCTGGCTGTGCTGCCAGAAGTCCCAGCCGGTGGCGCCGGGCAGCGGGCGGGGTTCGGTGGTGCCGTAGCGGGCGAGCCAGGCATGGTGGCCGGAGAGGTCCTTCGTGCCGCCGAGGCAGTCGTCGACGATGTCCCGGCGGGTGTAGAGGACCGGTGCGGTTCCGGCGGCCTGCTGGACCCGCTGGAGGAAGGTCTTGAGCTGGGCGAGTTGGAGCCGGTGACCGTCGCGGCCGCACTCCTCCACGTCGACGGCGGGCGGCAGTTCGCCCGCCCTGCCGCCGCTGTGGCCGGCGCGGCGCAGCACGTCGAGGAAGTGGTCGGCCTGGGCGGCGCCGTCCTTGTCGGGCTTGAAGTAGTGGTAGGCGCCGTGGGCGAGGTTCACCGAGCGGGCGCCGGCGAGGTCGCGGGTGAACCAGCCGTCGTCGAAGGTGAGGCCCTCGGTGGCCTTGAGGTAGACGAAGGACTGGCCGCCGCGGGCGATCGCGGGCCAGTCATAGGCCTGCTCGCCGTGGTCGGTCTCGTGGTTGTGGTGGGAGCTGTCGAAGCCGTGCACCGCGTAGGCCTGCGGGCCGCCGGCGGCGTCGGCGTCCGCGGCCGGGGCGAGCGCGGTCGGCGCGGCGGCGACGAGGGCGGTGAGGGCGGCGACGAGGGCCGTCCGCAGCGCGGTGCGGATCCTCGGACGGGAGCCGGAGGTCATCAGGGGCTTCTCCTCTGCGGTGCTACGAGGCGGTGGTGCGAGGTGGTGGTGCAGCGGGGTGGTGGTGCGGGGGTGGTGACAGGGCGTCGCCTGACGCCGTGCGGGCCGGCCGGTGTCCGGGGCCCGGAATGAGAGTCGCCCGTCGGCCGGCGGTGGTGCACCGGTTGCCTGTTGTCGCCCGGCCCGGGCACCTCGACAACGGCTCCGACCTGCGGTTCCGCGCTCTTCCGTGCCCTGCCGCGCTCACCCGGGGGAGGCGGCCGGCCTCCCGTGACCGCCCCGGTCCGGCCTCGTTGAACGGTTGGGACACGCTCGGATCGGGGGCTGCGGGTGGGTACGGAAGACGAGCGGCGGCGGGTGCCGGGGCAGGGCGCGCCGCGGTCGGGGCGGGACGGGCGCGGCGGGGCCGGGGTCGGGGCCGGCCGGAGCGGGCCCGACGGGACGCGGGCGGAGGGCTTCGCGCAGGCGCTGCGCGAGCGGCGGCGGGCGCTCGGCCTCTCGCAGTCCGGTCTGGCCCGCGAGGTGCACTACGACAAGAGCCACATCAGCAAGGTGGAGAACGGCGAGAAGCCGCCCACCGCCGACTTCGCCCGGGCCTGCGACCGGGCGCTGCGGGCCGGCGGCGAGTTGGTGGAGCTGGCGACCCGCGGCCAGTGCCCCTACCCCGGGCTCACCTCCTTCCGCGCGGAGGACGAGCGCTGGTTCCACGGCCGCGAGCGGGCCCGTGCCGAGTTGCTGGGTCTGCTCGGCGAGCGGCTGGCGGACCGCGGCGGGCCGGTCGTGGTGGTGGGGCCCTCCGGCGCCGGGAAGTCCTCCCTGCTGCGGGCCGGGCTGCTGCCGGCGCTGCGGCGCGGCGCCCTGCCGGGCCTGGGACCCGCCGGGGCCGCGCTGCTGTCCCCTACGGCCGCACCGCTGGAGCGGCTGGCGGCCGTGGCCGAGGACCGCTCCCCCGTCTGGGTCGTCGACCAGGCCGAGGAGCTGTTCACGCTGTGCCAGGACGCCGCCGAACGGCGGGCCTTCCTGGACCGGCTCTGCGCGGAGGCCGGGCCCGGCGGCACCCGGCTGGTCGTCCTGGGCGTGCGGGCGGACGTGTACGGGCACTGCCTGGCGCACGAGGGCCTGCTGCGGGCGGTGCGGCGCGGGCAGCTGGCGCTCGGTCCGATGAGCGCCGCGGAGCTGAGCGAGGCGATCACCGCCCCGGCCCGTACCGCCCGGCTCGACCTGGAGCCGGGCCTGCTGGAACTGCTGCTCGCGGACCTGGGCCTGGACGGCGGCCCCGGGGCCCGCGCCTACGACCCGGGGGCGCTGCCGTTGCTGGCCCACACCCTGCGCGCGGTGTGGCAGCAGCGCACCGGACGATCCCTCACCCTGGCCGGCTACCGGGTGATCGGCGGGCTGCACGGCTCGGTGGCGCTGACCGCAGAGCGGGCCTGGTCGCGGCTGGACGGGCCGGCCCGGGCCACCGCGCGCCGGGTGCTGCTGCGGCTGGTCCACCTCGGACCGGACGGCCAGGTCTCGCGCCGGCGCGCCGAGCACGCGCAGCTGGCCGCCGCCGAACCGGACGGGCCGCGCCTGGACCACGTCCTGGCCTCGTTCGCCGCCGACCGGCTGATCACCCTGGACGCCACCGGGGTGACGCTCTCCCACGAGGCCCTGCTGCGCGCCTGGCCACGGCTGCGCGGCTGGATCGAGGAGGGCCGTACCGGGCTGCGACTGCACCAGCAGCTCGCCCAGGACGCCGAACACTGGGCGGCGTCGGGGCGCGAGGCCGCGCTGCTCTACCGGGGCAGCCGGCTGGAGCTCGCCCGCCAGTGGGCCGGGCCGTGCGACGAACGGGGCGGGCCGTGCGACGGGCCGGACGGAAAGGGCGAACCGGGCCCGGAGGACCCGGGAGGCCGCCAGGACGCGGAGAGCCGCCGGGACCGGGAGGAGCGCCGGAGCACGGAGAGCACAGAGAACGCGGAGGGCTCGGAGAGCGCCGCGGGGGCATCCGCCGTACTCGCCCCGGTCGAGCGGGAGTTCCTGGCCGCGGCCGCCGCCCGGCAGGCGCTGGAGCGGCGGGCGGAGCGGCGCCGGGTGCGCGCCCGGCGGCGGGTGGCGGGCGCGCTGACGCTGCTGGTGGTGGCGGCGGTGCTGGCCGGTGCCCTGCTGTGGCAGGAGCGCGACCGCGCGACCGCGGCGGTGCGCGGCCGCACCGCGCTGGCGCTGCTCACCGATGCCCGGCGCAACACCACCGGCGACCCGTACGCGGCGCTCGCCCAGTCGCTGGAGGCCCGGCGGGTCGCCCGCGCGGGCGTGCCGGAGCTGCGGCGCAGCGCCGACGACGCGGTGCTGAGCTCCCAGTCCGGGTACCTGGCCGGGCGGATCCCGGGCTTCCGGTGGGGGGTGAACGCGCTGGCGCTGAGCCCCGACCGGCGGCTGGTGGCCACCGGTGACTCGAAGGGTCGGGTGGCGTTGTGGGACACCGCGACCACGGCGCTGGTGTCCGAGTTGCAGGGGGAGGTGACCCATCCCGTGCAGGACGTGGAGTTCAGTCCCGACGGGGCACTGCTGGCCGCCACGCTCACCCGCGACCCGCAGCGGCGGGTGCTGCTGTGGCGGGTGGCGGACCGGCGGGCGCTGCCCTCCCCGGTGATGCCGTCGAGCGCCTCCGGGCAGTCGACGACCGTCGCCAAGCGGGTGGCGTTCAGCGCGGACGGCACGCTGCTCGCCGCGGGCAGCAGCGACGCCGGCCTGCCGGGGCGGGTGTGGGTGTGGCGGGTGGACGCGGGCGCCGCCCTGCCGGTGCGAACCCTGGTCGACCACACCGGGGCGATCCAGGGCCTCGGGTTCGGCCCGGGCCACCGGTTGGCGTCGGCGGCCACCGACGGCACGGTGCTGGTGCGGGACCTGGACGCGCCGGTACGGGAGGACGGCGGGGCTCCGGTGGTGTTCTCGGGGCGCTCGCCCTCGCCCCGCTCGCTGGCCTTCGCGGCGGACGGCGGGCTGCTGGCGGTCGGCGACGAGCAGGGCGGCATCCGGCTGTGGCGGTCTCCTGCGGGTGTCCTGTCCCCGGCCGGCCAGGGGGCGGGCGCCGAGTGGCCGGTCGACGATCTGCCGGCCCGTCACCTCGGCCCGGTCAACGCGCTCGGCCTGACCCCCGACGGCGCCACCCTGGTGTCGGCCGGCGCCGACCGCAGCGCCCTGGTCTGGGACCTGCCCACCCGGCGGGTCACCGCCGAGCTGCGCGGCCATCCGACCTTCGTGCTCGGCCTGGCCGTCGGCAGCGACAACCGCACCGTCGTCACCTCGGCCGGGATCAGCCCGCCGTCCGGCAGCGTGCTCGTCTGGGACCTCCGGCGCGGCCCCGACCTCGCCCCCGGCCCGGACCACCCCGCCGTCACCGCCGTCGCGGCGGCCGGCGGGCGGGCCGCGGTCGGCACCGCCGACGGCCGCACCGCGCTGTGGGACGTCACCGGGTCCTCCCCGCGTCCGGTCACCGTCACCGCACCGACCGGGCGCCCGGTCGCCGCGCTGGCCTTCGACCGCACCGGGCGCACCCTGGTGAGCGCTGGCGAGAACGGCGTCCTGCGCATCCTCGACGCCCGGGACGGCTCGCTCAGGGCCACCACCGACATCGGCGCCCGCGTCGAGCCCACGGCCGTCGCCCTGAGCCCCGACGGCACGCTCCTGGCGGCGGGCACCGAGGACGGGCGGCTGCTCACCGGGGCACCGGACGGTACGCCGCTGCACCCGCGCTGGCACAAGGACAACGACCGCGTCCACGCCGTGGCGTTCCTCGGTGACGGCGCCGTGGTGGCCTTCGCCCACGACTCGCAGTACGTCGAACTGCTGGACGCCGCCGATCCGGCCGCCACCGCCCGTCAGAACCGCATCCGGCACGACGACCTGGTGCTCCGGCTCGCCGTCAGCGCCGACGGCCGGCGCCTGGCCACCACCGGCAACGACCGGCTCGTCCACGTCTGGGACGCCCGCACCGGCGAGCGGCAGGACAGCGACGGGCACACCGCGGGCGAGGACATCGCCCAGTCGCTGGTCTTCGCCCCGGACGGCCGCACCGTGGCCGGCGTCGGGCGCGAAGGAACGCTGCGGCTGTGGGACCCCTCCTCCCCCGCCGCGCCGACCGCCCTCTCCGGGCCGGGGCAGGCGCTGAACTCCGTCGCCTTCCTGCCCGACGGGCGCGCCCTGGTCGGCGGCGACAACGGCGCCGCCCCGCTGTGGAGCCTGTCCTCCGACACCGCCGCCGCCCGGGCCTGCGCCGTGCTCCGCGCGCCCCTGGCCCGCGAGGAATGGGCCCGGCTGCTGCCCGCCGCGCCCTACCACCCGGACTGCGGCTGACCCCCGGCCCGCACCGGCCCCCCGGGGGGCACGGCACCGGTCAGCGGACTCGGCGGGTCAGCGGACTCAGCGGGCGGACTCGTGGGCGAAGACGGCCTGGGCGACCGCCTTCTGCAGCGGGCTCAGGTGCTTGTCGACGAGGGTCTGGTAGTCACCGGCACGGCCGTCGGCCCACTGGCCCAGGCCCGCGACCATGGCCCGGCCGGCACCGGAGAACGCCTGCACCATGCCGCTGTCCGGCGGCAGGGTGGCCAGGCCAGAGGCGGGCGGCGGGGCCTGGGCGCCGACCTGGTAGTCGTCGAAGGCCATGCTGAGGGTGGTGACCAGGTGGACGGTGTCCTTGGGGTCGGCCATGGTGAAGACCGCCAGGTTGTACTGGTTCTTGTCGCCGTCGGTGTACAGGGCGATCTGCTCGCCCAGGCAGCCCTTGGAGGCGCGGATCATCCCGATCAGCCGCGGGCCGACCGAGTCCGGTTCGACGCAGGAGTTCATGACGGTCGATCCGACCCTGGTGTAGACCTCGCCGCCGGCCGCCGTCACCTGGGCGGGGAACAGCTGGTCGAGCGGCAGCAGGGAGGCGTCCGGGGTGGCCGAGGACCGGGCCGCGGCGGCGGAAGCCGTGACGGAAGCGGACGCGGACACGGAAGCGGGCGGGGCCGCAGTGGCGGAAGCGGCCGGGGCCCCGCTCTCGTCACCGGAGGGGCGCAGCAGGGTGAAGGCGCCGCCGGTCACCGCGGCGGCGACGACGGCGAGCGCGAGGTTGCGCGGCCAGACCCGCTGGGGGCGGGGCGAGGAGTCGTCGGGCCGCTGGTCAGGATCGGTGGGGAACATACCGCCGTACCGTAGTGATCTTGATTGCGGCGCTTGACGACGGTCCGATCACAGTGCGATCACATTGTCGGGGCCGGTGACGGCTTGTCGTTCGTGTCCTCCGGGACCCAGGCCCCGGCGCCGAGGCGCCCGGTGGTGCCGAGGTCGAGTTCCGGGACGACCGTGACGGGGGCCGCGTCGGGGGTGGCGCGCACCCGCACGTAGGGGGCGTTGAGCGGCTCCCCGGCACCGGCCTCGGTGGTGTTGCGCCACACCAGGGTGGTGCGGGCGCCCTCTCCCGGGCGCAGGGCGATCTTCCGCGGCGGGTCGTCGGCGCCGGTGCCGGAGGCGATCCCGGCGCCGCCGCGCAGGACCCGCACGCCGTCGAGGGGCTTGTGGTCGAGGTCGAGCGGCTGCACCTGCGGGTAGCCGTCGAGGGTGACGACGGCGGTGCCGCAGTTGCGCAGGTGCAGGCCGACCACGCGCAGGCCCATGGCGGCGTCGCCGTCGTCGGCGTACAGCCGCAGGCCGGAGGGCGGGCAGGGGCCGCCGGCACTGGGTGCCTCGGCGGTGGGCACGCTGCGGACCTTGAGGAGCTCGGGCTTCGGCGGGCGGGGGTTGTCGGGCTGTCCCAGGGTGGGCGCGCCCGGGCGGGAGCCCGGCCCGGTCGGGCCGGGCGCGCCCAGGTCGATCCGCCCCTTCTCGGTGGCGCCGGGGGCGAGCCCGGTGACGGTCCGGGTGAGGTTCCCTCCCCCGCCCGACCCGGGGCTGCCGAACACCGCCGCGCCCCGGTCCGGATCGGGGCCGTTGAACACCACGGTGTAGTCGTAGGGTTCGCTGTTCGGGTTGGTCACCTCGTACTCGAAGCAGGTGCGGCCGACGGCGGTGATCCGCACCCCGCCCTGGGCGAGCGCCGTCGGCTGCGGCACGCCGGGCGCCCCCGGCGACGGGGTGCCGCACGACCCGGGGCTGCCGGAGGCGCCGCCCTGGCCGCCGCCGGAGGCCGCGGTCGTCGCGGTGCCGCCGGAGGCCGCGGTGCCGCAGCCCGCGAGCAGCAGGGCGGCGCCGGCGGCGGCGAAGTGACGGACCATCAGCGATGGTCGGGGCGAGGAGGTCTGGCGCATCGGCCGAGTCGATCACGCCCCGCGCCGGACGGCAGTGAGCCGCGTCACTTCGTGTGCAACAGCCCTGCCACGGTCCGCGCCGGCCCAGCGGCCCGTCCCCCTGCCGCGACGACCCCGAGGTCCACGCCCGGACGGCAACGCCTCCGGCCGGTGCGAGGAGCGGGCGTCCTCGGACCCCGGTGCGGTCAGGCGCCGTCAGGTGCCGCCGAAGGCCGCCGTTCAGAGGAGCTGGAAGGACCACTCCTGCTTCCAGCCGCCTTCACAGCTCCATACCCCGAGCTGCTTGAAGTCGGAGTCGTGGGTGAGGCAGTCGTCGTCGCCGATCTGGACCCGGTACTTGCCGTTGCCGAGGCTGACGAACTCCCACTTCTGGTTGGAGGTGTTGCCCCAGGCCTGCTGTTCGGCGACATAGGTGTCGGGGTTCTCGGTGAGGTTGTACCCGAGGTCGTTGACGATCCGGTAGCGGTCCCCGCCCAGCGGCTTGATGGTCCAGCGGGACCCCTTGTACCCCAGGATCCCGCCCACGATGGGCGAGCCCCAGCTCGCGGTCTCGGTGGGTGCCGAGGCGCCCAACCCGTTGGAGAGCTTCAGGAACAGCGGCCGCTCGGTCGGGATGCTGGAACCGCCTCCGGTCGTCGGGTCCTTCGGGTCCTTCGGGTCCTTCGGGTCCTTCGGGTCGGTCGGCGTGCCCGGTTCGGCCGGGGTGATCACGCCGCCGGACGTGGACTCCAGGACCCACTCCTGCTGCCAGCCCTGCTTGCACGTCCACACGCCGAGCTGCTTGAAGTCGGCGTCGTGGGCGAGGCAGTCGTCGTCGGAGATCCGGATCCGGTACTTGCCGTTGCCGACTCCGACGAGCTCCCACTTCTGCTTGGAGGAGTTGCTCCATGGCTGGAGTTCGGCCATGTAGTTGCTGTTCTCGGTGAGTTCCAGGCCGTAGGAGCTGGTGATCCGGTAGCGACCGCCGCCCACCGGGGTGAGCTTCCACTTGGATTCGCTGCCACCCCGGATCCCGGGGACGACCGACGCGCCGGCAGAGCCGCTGAGCGGGACGGCGCCCAGCCCGTTGGAGAGCTTCAGGTACACGTCGGCGCCGTTGGCGGGTGTGGTCGGGGTGGTGGTCGGCGGGGTGCCGCCCCAGGCCCAGTTCTGGTTGGGCGCGTCCCGCCGGTCCTCGGAGCCGCAGGCCCAGGCCGCCACCGTGCTGCCGTTGGCGGTCCGGCCGCTGAAGTCGTCGATGCAGACGTCCTTGGACCGGTCGTCCTGGTCCGTCATGTGCCGGAAGCCGCCGCTGGGCGACATGTTCCAGCGCTGCCCGGGGATCTCCAGGCAGTCCCAGACCTGGAGCTTGGTCCCGTTCGCGGTCTTGTTGGCCTCCAGGTCGAGGCACTTGCCGTTGGCCGCCTGGAGCTTGTAACCGTTGTAGGTCCACTTCTGGGCGTCGCCGCCGTTGCACTCCCACATCTGCACGGGGGTGCCGTTCGCGGTGCCGTTGCCGCTGACGTCCAGGCAGGCGTGGTAGCCGGGGCCGCTGGAGTCGGGGGTCAGGCTGCCGGTCCTGGTGCCGTACCCGGACCGGGCGGGGAAGTGGATGGTGCGCACGTCGCCGTCGCACTTGTAGGGCCGCGCGGTGCCGGACCGGCAGGTCCACGGCTCCTTCTTGACGGTGTCGCCGTCGTTGCCGATGAACGCCCAGTTCAGGTAGCCGCCGTCGCCCCGGTTGCGGAAGGTCGAGTCCCCCTGGAAGACCCAGATCCGGAACACGTCATAGCCGGACGGTTCCTTCTTCTCCTTGTCCATGAAGTGGTTGAGCTTGTAGGTGGTGTCGAGCAGCACCCCCTTCATGTCGGACTTGTACTCGTTCCTGAACCACTCGGTGTCGTACAGGTCGGTGCCCACGGTCTTGAACACCATGACGTTGAACCCCGGGAACTTCGCACTCAACTTCGTCGCGGTGCTCTGGGTGAACTCCGCGTTGTCCAGCTTGTTGAGATTGGCGGCGTTGTGCATGAGCTTGATCATGTCGAAGGCGGAGTTGATCAACGCGGTCATGCAGTTGCCGCCGCCCGGCGATGCCGGGGTGCCGCAGGTCTTGTCCACGGGGGCCGCCGCGGGCGCGGCCTGGGCCTGCACGACCGGGCCGGAGACCGCCAGAGCGACTGCGGCGACCCCGCAGGCCAGGGCGCGTTTCAGACGGGACAGGGGGTGCACGTCGGAACCATCTTTCTTCTCGGAGAAGTTGGATGGTAGGCATCGGAAATTCCCCGTCCACCGACCCCTGACGCGATCCATACGACAAGATCAAGAAGCCTGACGCCTTTCACACGCCACCCCGGTCCGGCGAGCCCTGCGGACCGGACTCGACCCCAGCGACCTGCCCCGGGCAGGCCGGATCGGAGGACCCGCGAGGTGTCGACCTCACCGGAGTTCCACGGCTTCGACCTGGTGCGGCGCGGCTACGACCGCCCCGAGGTCGACCGCTATCTCAGCGCCCTGTCCGAAGCCGGTTCACCGCCGCCGCAGCCGGCGTTCCGGATCAGGTGGCGCGGCTACGACCGCGAGCAGGTCGACGCACGCATCGCGGACCTCCTGCGCGGCAGGGGCACCAGCGCGTAACCCACGCTACGGGCTCGGCGCAGGAAGTCGGACCGGCGACTCTGCTGGCGAAGTATTTGGTCTAGGTCAGGCTCAAGCCGTCGTTGCGATGCCGTGTTGGGTGCAGAGTGTGTGGATGCGGGTGGGGCGGCGGCTTGGTCTGGTGGTGGTGTCGAAGTGGGCGCCGAGTCGGCGGATGTTGACGGCCATGCCGATGAGGACGTTCTGGAGGTGGGTTTTGGCGAGGCCCCGGCATGTGCTGTCCACCCGGTGGTTCGAAGCCGCTCAGACCGCGAAGTCCTCGTGGGGTACCGCCCGTTC
The DNA here is from genome assembly GCF_053611565.1 of Kitasatospora sp. NPDC054795. Taxonomy (NCBI): domain Bacteria; kingdom Bacillati; phylum Actinomycetota; class Actinomycetes; order Kitasatosporales; family Streptomycetaceae; genus Kitasatospora; species Kitasatospora sp. NPDC054795. The sequence continues at coordinate 17,747 of NZ_JBSHAP010000118.1, read as the reverse complement.
CCATACGGCCTCGAAGGCCTTCGTGCACAGTTCCACGGTGGCCGGCTCCTCCGTCATCACGTTCCGGGGGTCAGCCCACTCACCGTCACCGGTGAACAGGTTGAACCGCACGATCCGGCTGTCGAACAACCAGAAGTCGGCCCCCGGCAGCGCAAGGTCCAGCGCCCGGGCCCGCGGCAGCCACCGGATCTGCTCACCGGCCACGATGTTGGTGAACGTGTGGGAGTGCTCGTAGCGGATGTACTCGGTGACGGGCTCCGACACGATCCGGGCACGCCGGATGGTCACCCCACGGGCAATGGTCTCCACCACGAAGTCGTGGAACGGATGCCACCACTCGTCCCGGTCCTCCGGGGAGTACCGGTGCCCGGCCTGCCACGCGGCGAACTGGTCGGCTTCGTCGGCGACGCTGTACTGATCACGCATCTCCAGATGCACGGCCGACTTCTTCGTCTCCCGGAGCAGGCTCCTGAAGTCCGGCACGTTCGATGGCATCGCAAGCCTTCCTGATGAAGGGGATCATTCGCTCGGGAGTGCTGATCACGGACTCGTGGGCAGGCACACCGACCTTGTGACCGGCAACCCACTCGGTCCCGCTGACCTCCGCAAGCTCGGCCCCGGTGACGGTGTCACTCTGAATCACGAGTCGACGCTGAACCACGTCCGCCCAGACGGTGGGCGAGCCCTCCTCGTTGGTCTCAGGATCGATTCCGAAGAACTCTAGGCCCATGGCTGCCTCTCCTGTCACACGGCTTGCGCATGCTCGCGATCGAAGGTGACGCGGCTACCAGCATCCGGCGCCCGGTTCCGCCTTGTCCGGCGTTTCCTGACGAACCGCCCGTCCGATCGACCCCGGGCCGACCCGGAGCAGTGCCGCAGCCCCCGGCGCGTGGGCGGCGGGGGCCGGCGGGGTCAGGCGTCCTCGTCGGGCGGCGGGGCCGTGCGGAGGGCGGTGACGACGCCCAGGGCCACGATGGAGACCGCGACGGCGAGGAGGACGGCGAAGGCCGTCCCGATCAGGAACCTCACCAGGAGTCCCGCTCCGCGTCGAGGAGCAGGACGAGGAGGTTGAGGAGGGTCGAGGCCGGCGCCGTGTTGAAGCGGACGAGGACGCGGCCGTCGATGGTCCGGTCGGTAGCGGCCGAGGGGAAGATCAGGCCGAACTTCCGCCCCCGGTCCTGGACTTCGGCGAGGAGCGTGCTGATGTGGGCGTCGGTGTAGTGCCGGATCCGGGGGTCGGTCGGCAGCATCGGGTGGCGGCGGGCCATCACGCGGCGCCGTCCAGCTCGAACCAGACGGATTTGGCACGCTCGTGGGGGTCGACGCCCCAGCGGTGGGTGAGGCCCTCGACCAACTGGAGGCCCCGGCCGGACTCCGCGAGCAGGGAGAGCGGCGGGGTGGTGGGGAGGATCGGGCTCCCGTCCGTGACCGAGACGCGCAGCGAACCGTTGGTGGAGATGATCTCGACGAGCGGGGCGGGGGTGTCCCCGTGGCGCCAGGCGTTGACGAGCAGCTCGCAGAGGGCGAGCTGCGCGTCGGAGATGACGGAGGGGGACCAGCCGACGCGGGTCATGGTGTTGTGGAGGGTCTGACGGGCGATGGCGATGGTGGGGGTGTTGACGTGACGCATGGGAGTTCTCCCGAGGCGTGAGTGAGGGAGGAACCGGCGGAACATGTGTCGCCGTGAGCCAGGCCGGTGGAGATGGAGGTGGCTGCTCTTCGGTGCTTGCCAGCAGGCGTTACTGACGATCCGTCGGATCGATGTGAGATCGACCATAGCGCACACAAGTATCCAAATTTCCACCCTCCCTGGATTCTTCCCCCTACGGTGGTAACTGGTGGACCGCCGATCGACACGCGCGGCACACTGGCCACACGCACGCCTGGAAGGAAGTCATGCCGCCACGATCGAACCCAACGCTCCGTCAACGCAGGCTTGGGACCGAACTGCGAAGAATCCGCGAGCACGCCGGGTTCGGCGGCTCGCAGCTCGGCCGTTCCGTAGGTATGAGTCCAGCCCAGGTGACACAGATGGAGTCAGGCCGGATCGGCATCAGCGTCGAGCGGCTCCACACCATCGCGGCCGCATGCAACTGCGCCAACCGACCCTTGATCGACGCGCTCACCGCCATAATCACGGAGAGGGGAAAGGGCTGGTGGGAGGAGTATGGCGAGGTCCTCACCTCGGACTACCTTGAGGTCGCCGAGATCGAAGGCCATGCCGAGAAGCTCTCCATGTGCACCACCACATACATCCCAGGCCCCCTCCAGACCGCCAGCTACGCCTCGGCCGTTTTCAAGAGGATCTTCCCACCGCTCCCCCGCAAGGATGTCGACATCCGAACCGCGTTCCGCATCCAGCGGCAACAGGTCATTCGTTCCGGCCGGACACCGTTTCGAGCATTCATCCACGAAGCCGCACTGAGGATGCAGTTCGGTGGGCCGATGGTGCTCGTGGACCAGCTTGACGCCCTGCTCGAAGACTCCCAGCAGCCCGGAATCTCCGTTCGGGTCGTTCCCTTCGCAGTTGACACGTTTCCCGGCGCCGGAGAGAACCTCACGTTCGCGGAGGGACCGGTCCCCGAACTCGACACCATCCAGTTGGACGTCTCGCAGGGCGCCCTGTTCTTCGACTCTCCAGCGGACCTCGCCAAGTACCGGGCGATCTTCGCGCGTCTTGACTCCACAGCTCTCCCTGAAGATGGATCTCGAAACTTCATCCGATCCATCAAGAAGGAACTGGAAGAAACGTATGCCTGAATCGGCATGGCAGAAGTCCAGCTACAGCGCCTCAAGCAATGAGTGCGTCGAGGTCCGTTCGGTCCCCGGGGCGATCGAACTCCGCGAGTCCGACGAGGGCCACCTCGTCCTCCGCACCACCCCCACCACCCTCGCCGCCCTCCTCCACGGCCTCAAAGCCGGCGAATTCGACCACCACGCCTGACCGCCCCAACCCCGCAGCGCCCCTCGCCCACCCTGGTGCGAGGGGCGCCAGGCACTCAGTGCCTCCGGGGCAGCCGCCCCAGGAGGCCGTGGCCGCGGGTCGTCTGCCAGCGCGACCGCGCCAGTCGCAGCACCGTGTCCCACTGCTGGCGGACCTCGTCGTCCGGCGGGCGCTCGCCGCGCCCGATCCTGTCGAGTTCGTCCCGCACCTCCCGTCCGAGCGCCGCCGAGGCCACGATGGCGAGCATGGCTCCGAACAGGGCGGAGAGCATGGCGAAGACCGCCCCGATCGCGCCGTAGCGGTCCGTGGAGGAATTGAAGAGGCGCGGCAGGTAGACGCCCATGGCCACCGAGTAGCCGGACAGCAGGACCGCCGCGATGCACGCGAACGGCACGAGGTCGAGCCGGGGGATCCTGCCCGCGGACAGCAGCCGGCCGCCCCAGATGAGGAAGGCCGCTGTCAGCGGTGCCTCCACGACGTCCGCTACCAGTCCCAGCGGCCCGCGGTCGAGGGCGGCGTGGACCCAGCCGCTCAGTGCGACCCACGCGGCCAGCAGCGCGATCCACTTGAGGCCGTTGACCGTGTTGCGCACGCTCAGCGGCTCCAGCTCCCAGCCCTGCTCGAACAGCCGCTGGGCGGCCCGCGCGAAGCTCAGCACCGAGACGAGGAGGAAGGCGATCCCGAAGAGCCCCGCGGTGCCCCAGTAGTTGGACGCGGAGAGCATGTCGCGCACGGCTTCGGCGCCGCCCCCGGTGAGGCCGTAGCGGTCGATGACGCGCTGGGCGACGTCCTTGCCGCCCAGGCGGACGACGAGGGTGCCGCAGACGATGGCCAGCGGCACCAGGGCGGTGAGCGCGGCGGAGGCCAGGGCCATCGAGCGGTCGAAGCCCACGAGTCGCTGGAACCGGCTGACCACGCGCAGCGCGAACGCCGGGCGGAGCCAGAAGGTCGCCGTCCTCAGGATGGTCTCGCGGCTGATCCGTCTCGTGTGGCCCTCCGGAGTGACAGTGGTGGGGTGTCGGCGCGGGAAGCCGGGGAAGCCGGTGAGCACGCCGCCGGTGTGATCCTCGCGCGGCGGGCTCAACCCGCTGCGGCAACCCGCCGGAACGAGTTCCTCCGGCTGCGACCCGAGAGGTGGCGCGCGGCGCGGGAGCGGCCCTCGGCCGGCTGATGTCCTGTCGTGTCGGGCCTGTCCGTGGATCCCGTGTCGAGCTGCGGGGTTGCCGGGGAGGAGCCCCCTGACTCGGGCACCGCACGGCGGTGCCCGAGGCCCTACGGCTGGTCAGACGGTGAGGAGTTCCGTGGAGGTGGTGGCGGCTTGCAGGGCGTCGGGGTCGGGGACGATGCCGATCCCCGGGCCGGTGGGGACGGTCAGACGGCCGTCGTGGAGGACGAAGGGGTCGGTGATGTCGCGGGTGTAGTAGCGGGCCGAGGCCGAGATGTCGCCGGGCAGGGTGAAGCCCGGGAGCGCGGCCAGCGCCAGGTTGGCCGCCCGCCCCAGCCCGGTCTCCAGCATGCCGCCGCACCACACCGGTACGCCGTTCGCCAGGCACAGGTCGTGGATCCGGCGGGCTTCCAGGTACCCGCCGACCCGGCCGGGCTTGATGTTGACGATCGAGCACGCCTCCTGCCGGATGGCGGTGGCCGCGTCCCGGGCGGAGGTGATCGACTCGTCCAGGCAGATCGGGGTGTCCATGCGGGCCGCCAGCCGGGTGTGCGAGAGCAGGTCGTCGGGGGCGAACGGCTGCTCGATCAGCGTCAGCCCGTAGGCGTCGAGCCGGCGCAGGTGGGGCTGGTCCGCCGGACCGTAGGCGGTGTTGGCGTCCACCTGCAGGGCGATGTCCGGGCCGAACGTCTCCCGGACCGCTCGCAGCGGCTCGATGTCCCAGCCCGGTTCGATCTTCAGCTTGATCCGGGCGTAGCCCGCGCGGAGGTAGCCGTCGACGGCGCTGATCAGCTCGTCGACGGTGTCCGTGATGCCGACCGACACGCCGACCGCGAGCTCGGTGCGCGTCGCCCCGAAGTACTGGGCGAGGCTGATGCCGGCGGTCCGCAGTTCGGCGTCCAGTACCGCCATCTCGACGGCCGTCCTGGCCATCGGATTGCCTCTGACCGGCCGGAGCAGCTCGGGTACCAGTGCCGCGGTCAGCCCGGGGGCCCGGGACAACCGGGGCAGCAGGAACTCACGTACCACTTCCCGGGCCCCGGCCAGGTACTCGGCGCTGTACGTCGGATCGTCGTCGGCCACGCACTCGCCCCAGCCGACGGCTCCGTCGGCCGTGGTGACCTTGACCAGCAGCGAGTTCCGGTGTTCCTGGGTTCCCAGTGCGGTCCGGAACGGCGCGACCAGGGGCAGGGCCACCTCACGCAGCTCGACCTGCTGCAGCTTCATTCCGATGTTTCCTTCCGTCGCAGGACGTACCAGCCGGACCGGTCGAACCCGTCGATCCGGTAGCCGTTCTCCAGGGCGCCGCCGAGCGCCCGGCGCATCGCGGACCGCCAGCGCCGGGCGGCGGCCGGATCCGTTCGCCGCAGGGACTCCGCGTCCACGGGGGTGACACAGCGCAGTACGCCGCCGGTCGCGGCGCGCGGTACGGGCTCGCCGTTGCCGTCCGCTTCGAGCACGGGTTCCGCCGCGGCCGGGTCCGGCAGCGGTGCCGGTGCGTGCGGCGTCCCGTGCACCGGCCAGCTGACGAACAGCCGGTCGGAGTCGTCGCCGTCGTTGATGCCGTCGGCCAACGGCCCGTAGAAGTCGGGCAGGTACGCCTCCGCGACCGCTCCGAGCCGCCGCAGGTTGAAGTGGGCGTTGCGGCGGATCAGCGGGTCGTACGTCCACGAGATCGACGACAGGCCCGCCTGGGCGGCCCACTCCCGCTGGTGCGACTTCATCGCCGCGCCGATCCCGCGCCCGCGCATTCCCGGCAGCACGCCGGCCACGTGCGAGTGCAGGCTGTCCCCGACGGTGCGGAATCCGGCGGTCACGCCGACCATCGCCGTCCCGAGATACGCCGCCGCGACGTAGCCGCCGGTGTGGGCGAGCGCGCACATCACGTCCAGGGCCAGCGGTGGCTCGGCGATGTCCGGGGTGTTCCACACGGCGCGCAGCACCGCGTCGGCCTGCTGGAGTTCGGGTACGGTCCGGAGCAACCGGATTCGGACGTCCGCCCGTTCCGCGCCGGCGGAAGGAAGATCGACCGTGCGACGAGTCTGCTCGGCGGGCCGCCCCGGGCCATTGGCGTCCGGGTCCGAGTTCACCTGGCCTCCTTTGTGCCGATGTCCGGCAGCCGTAGCCGCAGTTGCAGCGCCAGTGCCAGCCGCAGGTCCGGATCGTCGATGTCGATCAGCTCGGCCAGCCGGCGCAACCGGTGCCGCAACGTGTTGGGGTGCAGCGTCATGGCCTCGGCGACCCGTGGCACGTCGTAGTGCCCGGCGATCCAGCAGCGCAGTGTCTTCTCGTACTCCGTTCCGTGCCGGGCGTCGTGGTCGAGCACCGTCGACAGGGGCTCCCCGTGCAGGGCCGGACGGTACCGGAGCGCCTCGTGGACGTCCCGCAGGAATATCGGGGCGGCCAGCTCGTCGTGCCGTCCGATCTCCGTCCTGCCGAACGGTCCGCACACCACCTCGAGCGCCTGCCTGGCCTGGCTCAGCCCTGTCGAGACGTCGGCGAGGCCGGGGAGGGTGCGGCTGATCCCCGCCCGCCAGCCGCCGCCCAGGGTGTCGCTCGCCCGGGCCAGCACCGTCGCGATGATCAGCTGGATCACGGGCGCGTCGGACGCCGTGTCGACCACCGCCACGGCCTGACCGTCCAGCGCTCCGGCGGCGGCTCCCAGCCGGTAGGCGGAGAGTCCCATCCGCAGCAGGTCGCCGACGTATTCGGCGGCGGAGTCCGGCGAGACGCCTCGCGCGTGACCGGCCGGTTCGCCGAAGCGGCCGATCACCAGCACGGTCGCCGGGGCGTCGAAGCGTATCCCGAACGAGTCGGCGAGTCCCCGGGTCGCTCCCAGGCCGCGGAGCAACCAGCCCAGGCGCTCGGCTCGTTGCCGGCGCTCGGCGTCCGCCGCGAGGCTGACCCGGGCCAGGTGGGGCGCGGCCAGCCGCGCGCCCTCGGCGAGGACGTCCGCCGCCTCCTCCGTCAGGGGCTCATCGCCTTGGAGCACCCAGATGGTGCCCAGCGCCTCGCCACCGTCCCGGATGGCGATGGCCAGGCGCGGCCGGTACTCCTTCGGCTCGTGGCTCCAGACCGCGGTGTCGGAGCGCAGGACGGCGGCGTACTCCTCGGCGTGGGTCGGGTGGTCCGGCACCCGGCGGCCGAGGATGCCGTCACGGCGCGGGTCGTCGACCAGTTGGCCCGGGACCGTGGAGTAGGCCAGCACGCGCATGGACAGGTCCTCGATCGCCACCGCGCCGCCGGCGCGCACGGCGATGTCGTTGGCGAGGGCGAATAGGTCGGTGGACCGGTGCCTGTTCGGCTCGAACACCGGGCTGGTGATCGCGCGCAGCGCGTCGATCAGGGTGTAGAGCTGCCCCCAGGAGATCTCGGCGCTGCGCTCCAGGAGCGCCACTCCGGTCCGTTCGGCCGCCTGTGTCAGCGCTGCCGTGTCCGTGGTGCCGGCTCGCATGACCACCGCCGTGGCGTGGTGCTCGGCTGCCCGCTCCAGGACGTCGGCGGTCAGTCGGCCGGGTACCAGGACGATCGCGTCGGTCAGCCCTGTCCCGGGGGCGTCGGTGTCATGGATCGTGGGCGCCCCGACGGCGACCGCCCGGCCTCGCGGCAGTGCGAGCGGCCGTAGGAGGTCGGTTCCCAGGCTGTCGAGCACGACCCCGAGGGTGATCCCGGCGGGGGCTGTCATCGCCGCTCCGATCGCGGCATCCGGCCCCGGCGCTCTCCGGTGGACTCGCCGTCGGCGGTCACCTGTTCACCGGCCGGGAACAGATGCGTCGTTCCGGTCGGCGGCAGCTGCCTCTCCGGACCGGCCACCGCCGGCCGCGGGGTGGTGTGGCCCACCAGGGGGGCGAAGTGGTTGCTCGGCCCGGCGGCCTTCCGGCGGCTCGGCGGAGTCGGAGTCATGGGGAGTCCTCGTCAGGGGATGGGTCGGGTGAAGGGGGCGCCGGTGAGGGACACCTCGGGGCGGTCGGCGGAGAGCGAGCAGCGGACGGGGGCCGTCAGGGGGCGAGGTTGAGGCCGGGGGGAAGTCCCAGGGGGGTGGTGTCGTCGGGCTGTCGGACGAAGCGCATCCGGTGGACACCGTGCGTGCTGATCAGGAGGTCGTCGCCGCTGGGGCGCAGGCTGATCAGGCCGCCCGCGCGGAACGCGCCGTCCGGTGCCGGTTCGATCGTCCCGACGAACTCCAGGCCGAGTTCGAGCGTGCCGTCCCGGGTGACCGTCGCCAGGACACCGAGTTCCGGACTGCGGTAGACGGCCGGTGGCAGTGTGGCACCGGCAGCCGCGGGGGGACAGCGCCGGTACTCCGTGGCGCGGCCGGGGCGGTACACCGATCCGATCCTGATCGTGCCGGACGACACCCGCAGCCAGAAGCCGGCGCTGTCCTCCAGGCCGTGCCAGCTGCCGTCGACGGCCGGGGCGAACTCGCCGGCGGACGGCGCGTCGTGGATGCGGATCCGGCCGTTGCCCGCGGCGTCGATCCGCAGGGTGAGGCCGGTTCGCGGATCCAGCCAGTCCCCCGTCAGCCGGGCGGCGGGCTCGGCGGCCACCGGGTCCGCCGTCAGCGCGACGGGATCGTCCTCGGGCAGCCCGGCGGCCAGCCGGAGCACCCGGGTGGCCAGCTTCGCGGAGTCGATCGAGGAGTTGTTGCTCAGCAGCGCCACGCCGAGGTCGGCGTCCGGCATGAACAGCAGCTGGGACCGGTACCCGGGGACACCGCCGGCATGGCCGAACGCCGGGTGGCCCGCGATCGTCGTGTGGTAGAGACCCAGCGCGTACGGCCACTCCTCCCCGTCCCCGGAGTCGACCTGCCGCACCAGCCCGTCGCGGATGTCGGCGCCCAGGACCCGGCCGTCCTGCAGGAACCCGAACCACGGCGCCAGGTCGGCGACGCTGGTGGCCAGGCCGCCGTCGCCGACCGCGGACTCCTCGGTGTCGGCGCGCCGGACGGCACCGCGGGTGACGTCGTACCCGTAGGCGAATCGCGGCAACGGCTCCCGGCTGTCCTCGCGGAACACGGTCTCGTTCATGCCCAGCGGTGTGAACATCCGGTCCGTGGTGAACTCCCCCAGGGTGCGACCGGTGAGCCGCCGCACGAGCGAGGCGACCAGGACGTACCCCGTGTTGGAGTAGGAGAACGCGGTCCCCGGTTCGAAGTCGACCTCGGTCAGCCCTGCCACGAAGGCCAGCGTCCGGTCCTGGGTGATCCTCGTCAGCGGGCGGCCGGCGATCGTCGCCAGCGCCAGCCAGTCCCGCAGACCTCCCGTGTGCCGCAGACATTGACCGACGGTCACCGGCACCGCCAGCTTCAGCTCGGGCAGGTGCGTGCGGATGTCGTCGTCCAGCGACAGTCGCCCGTCCCGGCACAGCAGCAACGCCGCCGCGGCGGTGAACTGCTTGCTCATGGAGGCGATGTCGAACCGTGTCCGGGTGTCGACCGGCGCCTCGAACTCCACGCTCGCCAGCCCCGCAGACGCCTGGTGGATCAGCTTCCCGTCGGTGTAGATCCCGACGGACAGTCCCGGGTCACCCGGGCGTATCGCCGAGCCCACGACCTCGGACAGTGTTGTTGAGATGGCCATGCACCCCAGACTCTCAGTCAGGACTGCCCGGAGGGTTTGTCCTGACAGGCAAAGTCCGCTCGCCGAACGTTGGCCGAAAGGACATGCCCCTATGCCTCCTGACGTCAGGAGCATTCCTCCCGATCAGCGAATGGTCCCGGGCCGCCGGCCGGCAGTCGACCTGCCCCGCGGGATGGACGATCAGCGGGGTGCGTGGGGCCGGCGCACCGGCGTGGCGCGGCCGCCCGAACCGTCCGCGCTCAGAGCCGGTCGGCGTCGAGGACGGCCTGCGCGAAGGCCTCGGGTGCCTCCTGGGGGACGTTGTGGCCGACCTCGGGCAGGCTCCGGTGGAGGTAGGGGCCGGTGAAGAAGTCGCGGTAGCCGGCACCGTCGCCGGGGGCGGTGAACGGGTCGCGGCCCGCGTCCAGGGTCACGGTCGGCACGGCGATCCGGGGACGGGCGGCGAGGCGGCGCTCCAGCTGGTCGTAGCGGTGCTCGCCCTCCGCCAGGCCCAGCCGCCAGCGGTAGTTGTGGATGACGATCGCCGCGTAGTCGGGGTTGTCGAAGGCGGCGGCGGTGCGGTCGAAGACGGCGTCGTCGAAGGCCCAGGTCGGCGAGACCTGCTGCCAGACCAGGCGGCACAGCTCGCGGCGCTTGTCCCGGTCCTCCATGGCACGCCGTCCGCGTTCGGTGGCGAAGTAGAACTGGTACCACCAGGTGTGCTCGGCGGCGGGCGCCAGCGGCTCCTTCTGCATCTCGACGTCGGTGACGAGGTAGCCGCTGACCGAGACGAGCGCCTCGACCCGCTCGGGCCACAGCGCGGCGATGATGTCGGCGGTGCGCGAGCCCCAGTCGAAGCCCGCCAGCACGGCCCGCCGGATGCCCAGCGCGTCCATCAGGGCGAGCACGTCCAGGGCGACCGCGGCCTGCTGGGCGTTGCGCATCGTCCGCTCGGACAGGAAGCGGGTGGTGCCGTGGCCGCGCAGGTACGGGACGACGACCCGGTAGCCCCGGGCGGCGAGCAGCGGGGCGACGTCGAGGTAGCTGTGGATGTCGTACGGCCAGCCGTGCAGGCAGACGACGACGGGGCCGTCGGCCGGGCCGTCCTCGGCGTAGCCGACGTCGAGGAGGCCGGCCCGGACCTGGGCCAGGCGGGCGAAGCCGGTCCGGGCAGCGGGGCCGGGGGCGCCGGCGGCAGGGACGGGGGCGCCGACGGGGGCGGCGGCCGGTGCGGCCCCGGCGGCCCGGGCCCGGGCCCGGGCCTGGGCGGTCAGGGACAGCGCGGTGGTGCCCGCGCCGAGTCCGACGGCCCTGGTGAAGGTGCGCCTGTCGATCATGCCGGGTTCCTCCTTGGTGCGAACGTGCCGTTCATTCCAGCCTGTTGACACCACGCCAACGTCCTGGACCGCCTCGGCGCGCCGCCCGTGGTCCCCGGGACGGCTGGGAACGCGAGCGCCGCCCGGGGCCCGCGAGGCCTGCGGGGCGGGGCGGTGACCTGTTCGGCGGTCGCACGATTGGGTGGCGACCGCTATTGATCCCGCACTGTTCACCGGGGCCTGCTGGAGTGGACGGGCGCCCCACTCCCGTCGCACTCCTCACCCACCGGGCAGGTGAACGACATGACCGACCGCCCCCCGCACCCCGGCGTCCCGGCCCGGCCCGCGCTGTACCTCCGCTGTTACCCCGCCGACGCGGCGGGGCTGGAGTACCAGCGCGCGGTGCTGGAGCGTCTGGCCCGCTACCGCGGCCTGCCGGTGCCCTCCGCCTTCCTGGACGACGGGGTGCGCTCCGGCGACCCGCACCCCGCCCTGGAGCGGCTGCTGGAGCGGGCCGAACAGGGCTGGGTGAACGTGGTGCTGGTGCCGGGGCCGTTCGTCTTCTCGCTCGACGACCGCAGTGCCCGGGCGACCGTGCGCCGGCTGGAGGCGCTGGGCTGCGCGGTACTCGAACTGCCCGGCCCGGACGTCCCGCCGCCCCACCCGCCGGTCCGTGCCCGGACCGCCTGAACACACCGCCCGCACCGCCCGTACGCGCACGGACACACCGCCCGCACCACAGGAACACACCACGGGAGCGCGCCCCGGGAACGCACCCCGGAAACGCACCGCACCACCCGCACCACCTGCACCGCAAGGGCGCCCCGGCAGGTACCGCCGCAAGCCGTCACGGCATGATGTGCCCATGGCCTTCGCAACCCTCCTCGGCGAGCGCCGCGCCCCCGAACCGACCGGACGGCCGTGAGTCGGCCCGTCGAGCCGGGGTCGCCCGGCGCCGGTTTCGTGTTCGTGGGGCGCCGGCCCGAACTGGACCGCCTGACCGACGCGATGCTCCGCCCGCCCGCCGTGGTCCTGGTCGAGGGCGAGGCCGGCCTGGGCAAGTCCCGCCTGGTGGCCGAGGCCGCGGCCGGTGCCGCGGCGGCGGGCCGCCTGGTGCTGACCGGCTTCTGCCATCCGCTGCGCGAGCCGCTGGCCTTCGGCCCGGTGGTGGACGCGCTGCGCGGCGTCGGCCCGTTCCTGCCGCCCGCCGACCGCATCCCGGCCAGTGCCGGGGCGCTGCGTCCGCTGCTGCCCGACCTCGCCGACCGGCTGCCGCCGCTGCCCGCGGCCGCCGGCGAGGGGACGCCGGGGCTGCGGCTGCTGGTCCAGGCGGTGCGCGCCCTGCTCGGCGCGCTCGGCGAGACGGTGCTGGTCGTCGAGGATCTGCACTGGGTGGACGACGCCACCCGCGAGCTGCTCCTGCTGCTGGCCCGGGACGTGCCGGAAGGGCTGGCCCTGGTGCTCACCTACCGGGCCGAGGACCTGGCGCCGGACACCCCCGCGCTGGGCGCGGCCTACCGGCGCCCGGCCGGGGTGGGCGGTGCGCTGATCCGGCTGGCCCCGCTCGCCGAGGCCGAGGTCGACGAGCTGGCCCGGGCGGCGCTGGGCCCGCGTGCGACGGCGGCGCTCACCCGGGTGCTGTTCGACCGCAGCGAGGGACTGCCGCTGGTCGCCGAGGAGGACCTGATCACGCTGGGCGAGCGGCGCGGTTCCGGTGCGCTGACCAACGCCGCGGACCTGGCCGCCGACCTGGAGCAGTCCGAGGTGCCGCGCGGCCTGCGCGACGCGGTGACCGAACGGCTCGCGGCGCTGTCCCCGGAGGCCTCCGCGATCGCCTCGGCCGCCGCGGTGCTGGGCGTGCCGGCCGGGGAGGACCTGCTGGCCGCCGTGGCCGGCCTCGACCCGCAGGCCGCGGCGGACGGCCTCACCGAGGCGCTGCGGGCGGCGGTGCTCAACGAGAAGCCGCTGGCCCGCTACGGGTTCCGGCACGTCCTGGCGCAGCAGGTGGCCTACCGCCGGCTGCCGGGGCCGCGGCGCGGCGCGCTGCACCGGCGGGCGGTGGCGGCGCTGGGCGCGCGCGAGCCGAGGCCGCTGGTGCAGATCGCCCACCACACGCTGGCGCTCGGCGACCGGGCGGCCTGGCAGGAGGTGGCCGAGGCGGCCGCCGACCAGGCGGTGGCGCTCGGGGACAGCGGCAGTGCCGGCGCGCTGCTGCGCCGGCTGCTGGACGAGCCCGACCTCGATCCGCGGCGGCGCGGGCGGGCCGCGCTGGCGCTGGCGCGGATCGCCGCCGACGGCGTGGATTCGGTGGCCAGCGCGGCGACGCTGACCGCGATCATCGCCGATCCGCGGCTGCCGGTGCCCGACCGCGGCGAGATCCGGCTGTCGCTGGGCTTCCTGATGGCCGTTCACGGCGGGGACCGGGCCGGTTTCGACCGGATGGAGGAGTCCCTCGACGAGCTGGAGCAGCGCCCGGGCCGGGCGGCCCGGGCGATGGTGGCGCTGGCCATGAACGAGCGCGACGGCGCCGGCGAGCGCGCCCGGCAGTGGCTGGAGCGGGCCGATCGGACGCTGGCCGCGAACCCGGACGAGGAGGTGGCCGCCGCGGTGCGGGCCACCCGGCTGACATTCCTGGCGCGCGAGGGCGACCCCGCGGTGTGGGAGCAACTGGACGCGCTGCCGCGCAGCTCGCGGCGGCCGGAGATCGTCCGGCAGACCACCCGTGCGCTGTACAACGCGGGTGAGATCGCCGTGGAGCTGGGCCACGACCGGCGGGCGGCACAACTGCTGGAGGAGAGCCGGCACCTGGCCCGTCGGGCGGCGATCCCCTATCTGGAGTGCTACAGCCGGATCGCGCTGGTGCGGCTGGAGGGTCTGGCCGGGCGGTGGGACGGGCTGGAGGAGCGGCTGGCCGCGCTGGGCTCGGAGTTCCCGGACCTCGCGATGGCCGGGGTCGAGCAGGCCCTGCTGCGGGGCCGGCTGGCGGCCGCGCGCGGCCGGCTCGCGGAGGCGCGCGCCCACTTCACGGAGGCGGGCCCGTACGGGGAGCGGGAGTCGCAGGTGACCGGGGCGCTGCGGGCGGCGGCGGGGCTGGCGGGGCTGCAGCTGGCGGAGGGGGACGTCGCGCGGGCGGCGGCCACGCTGGTGCCGGCGCTGGACGCGCTGCGCCGGGCCGGGGCCTGGCCGCGGGCCGCCGAGTTGCTGCCGGTGGCGGTCGAGGTGCTGCTGGCGGCGGGCGACGCGGCGGGTGCGGCGGAGCTGGTCGAGCAGGCGCGGGCGCGTCTGGAGGGGCGGGACGCGCCGGCGGCCCGGGCGGCGCTGGCCTTCGCCGGCGGTCTGCTGTTGGCCGGTACGGGTCCGGCGGGCGCGGGCGGGGATCCGGCGGGCGCGGGCGCGGAGTTCGTGCGCTCGGCCGGGCTGTGGCAGCGGATCGGGCGCCCGTACGAGCAGGCGCGGGCCGAGGAGCGGGCGGCGACCGTGGCGGCGGGGGGCGACCGGGCGGCGGCCGGGGAGCGGATCGCCGCCGCCGAGCGGGCCTACCTGGCGCTGGGCGCGGCCTCGGACGCGGCCCGCTGCCAGCGGCTGCGGCGGGAGCTGGGCCTGGGCCGGGCGGCCTCGCCGGGACGGCGCGGCTACGGCGAGCGGTTGTCCCCGCGCGAGCGCCAGGTCGCGGCGCTGGCCGCCCAGGGCTCGGCGAACCAGGACATCGCCCGGGCGCTGTTCCTGTCGACCCGTACGGTCGAGCACCACGTGGCGAGTGCGCTGCGCAAGCTCGGGGTGGGCCGGGCGGGGCTGGGCGAGGCGCTGGCCGCCGCGGACGGGGCCCCGGAGGGCACCGGCTGAGGGAGAGAGAAGGGGGGTCCCGCCCGCTCCCTCAAGGGGCGGGACCCGGTCCAGGGTCGGCCGTGCCGGTGGGTGCCCGGCTCCGGCGGTCAGCCGTGCCGGTGGTGCCCGGCGCGTTCGACGAGCCGGGAGAGCCGGGCCAGCCGGGCCAGGCCGGGCCGGCGCAGGCCGCTGCTGCGGCGGGCGGGCAGGACCAGCCCGGGGTCGGGGGCGGTGAAGTGGGTGTCGGCGTAGAGCCGGAGACGTTCGCGGCGGGTCATGGGGCGACCTCCGGGGGTGAGGGTCGTCGGTGTGGGGCGGGCTCCAGGAAACCGGCCGCAGGGGGGTGGGAACAATGCGTACCGCTACCCAATCCCCCGTACCGAATCCTGGGTACCCGGCGTTCGCACACCTCGGACGGGCCGTCAAGCGGTGTTGCCCCACCCGGGTGAAAGAAGCGTCCGGCAGGCTTCGGCGCCCGTCCGCGCAGGTACGTGGTTCTGCTGTTCGTGTCACCTCCCGACAGCGAGGTTCCCGTGTCACCTGCCCGACAAGTGCGTCCGCGCCCACCGCACGTCCTGTCCGCGTTGCTGGCGGTGGTGCTCGGTGCGGGTGCGGCCGCCCTGAGCGTTCCGGCCCCGGCGGCCTCGGCGGTGCCGCCGGAGGCCGTGCGGGCCCGGCCGGCGGCGAACGCGGCGGAACGGCCCGCGGCCCGGCAGGCGGCGCGGCCGAAGCCGCGCGGTGCCGGGACGCAGCGCCCGATCGGCCCGGACCCGGTGGTCGACCTGCTGGCGCACGGCAACCTCACGATGGCCTCGAACTCGGTGCTGACCTGCGACGACAGCGACGGCACGGTCTGCTCGGACACCGAGGGGTCGAACAACGGCCGGACCAAGTTCGTCAAGGTCGACCCGAACGCGCCGGGCCCCAACGCCTCCTCGGCGCAGCTGCTGCTGCCGGCCGGGGCGAGCGTCCTGTCGGCGCGCCTGTACTGGCAGTTCAACCCGACCAACACCAGCACCGCGGGCGGCACGTCCGGGGACATCAACCTGGGCAACCGGGTCTCCTGGAAGGTCCCGGGTGCGAGCGGCTACCAGCAGGTGACCGCGGACACCTACGACTGGTTCGATCAGATGGTGGGCGGCAATCCGCCGGAGCCGCTGCTGGCCGGCGGGGCGGTCAAGGACGTGACGGCGGAGGTCCGGGCGGCCGGTCCGGGCAGTTACACCGTCGCCGACATCCAGGCGTGCGCCGGCCGTTCCTCCGCGCAGAACTTCGGCGGCAACAACGTGGGCTGCTGGGGCGGCTGGTCGCTGGTGGTCGCGTACGAGGACGCGGCGGAGCCGCTGCGCTACCTCCAGGTCTGGGACGGCTACCAGCTGCTGCGCGACCCCAACAACTCGACGACCCTGACCCTGGGCGGCATCCGCACCCCCGCCACCCAGGCCCCGCGGGCCGTCATGGGGATCACCGTGGGCGACGGTGACGCGCCGATCGCCGGGGACTCCCTGGCCGTCGGCTCCACGCCCACCGACCTGACCCTGCTGCCGATGCCCGGCCCCACGGGGGTCGGCACGGACAACGCGTTCACCAGCCGGATCGACCACGTCGCGACGAACGGCACCGGCACCAACATCACCACCCGCGACCCCGACCCGGTCAACAACTACGGCTACGACGCCCGGATCATCGACGTGACCGGCAAGATCCCGGCCGGCAGCGAGCAGGCGCTGGTCCGCATCAGCGGCGCCGGCGACGCCCTGGAACCGCAGGCCGCCTGGCTGGCCCTGGACGCCCTCGAACCCGACCTGCGGATCACCAAGGCCAACACCCCGCCCGGCAGCCCCGACGACAACCCGCCCGGGCTGGTCGGCCCCGGCGGGACCATCACCTACACCTTCGCGGTGGCCAACCGGCGCCAGGACGGCACCAGCACCGACCTCGACACCGCGACCGGCGTCACCGTGACCGACACGATCCCGGCCGGCACCACCTTCGTCCCCGCCTCCAACCCGGCCTGCCAGGCCGCCGGACAGACCGTGACCTGCACGGTCCCGGACCTGCCCCCGGGCGCCGAGGCCGACGTCGCCTTCCAGGTCACCGTCGACGCCTCCACCGCCGTCGGCACCCACCTCGACGACACGGCCACGCTCCGCTTCCGGGGCAGCCAGACCCAGCGGGCCCAGGAGCGCACCAGCAACACCGTGCGCAACACCGTCGCCGCCGTGCCCGGCTACACCGTCGTCAAGACGGCCGACCCGACCACCGCCAAGCCCGGCGACACCGTCCACTACCGGATCCAGGCCACCAACACCAGCCGGACCGACGCCCCCGGGGTGACCCTCACCGACGACCTGTCGGGCGTGCTGAACTCCGCCGCGTACAACAACGACGCCACCGCGGACCGCGGTCGGGTCCAGTTCGCGGGCACCGCGCTGACCTGGAGCGGGGACCTGCCCGTCGGGGCCACCGTGACCATCGGCTACTCCGTCACCGTGCGCTCCCCGCTGGCCGCCGACGCGGTCCTGCGCAACACCGTCTCCTCCGGCACGTACGACAACAACTGCTCGCAGGGCTCGACGGACGCGCGCTGCCGCGCCGAGGTCCCGGTCACCGTCCCCAGCCCCAGCCCCAGCCCGAGCCCGACGTCGTCGCCGAGCCCGACCCACAGCCCGAGCCCCAGCCCCAGCCCGACCGCGAGCCCCTCGCCGCACCCGACCCACAGCCCGGGCCACAGCCCGACCCACGTCCCCCCGCCCGACCACGGTCACGGCGGCCAGCTGCCCGAGACCGGTAGCAACGCGGCCCGGCTGCTGCCCGTCGTCGGCCTCACCGCGCTCGGCGCCGTCGCCGCGGGCGCGCTCCTGCTGATCCGCGCCCGCCGCAGCCGCTGAGCCCCGTCACGACCGCACTGCCCCGGCCGCGCCCACGCCTCGCGTGGG
>NZ_JBSHAP010000117.1:0-29064 GCF_053611565.1 Kitasatospora sp. NPDC054795 | reverse complement strand
GGGGGGGGGGGGGTCCGGGGGGGGGGGGGGGCTTCTCGCAACCCCCTGCGCGGGGGGGGGGGCGGCGCCCCGGGGGGGGGGCCCCCCACCCCGGTTCGGTCAGGCGTCGGTGTAGTCGGCGATCACGTCGAGGGTGGACTCCACGGAGTTGAGCTGGGTGAACAGGTGCTTGATCCACCGGCCCTTGGGCTGGTGGCGGGAGAGGATGACACCGGGGCCCGTCCTCTCCCGCGTCGCCCGGATCGCTGACGGCCCCGGCCGCTGCGCCCCGCCACCCGCGTCCGCGGAACGGCTCGGCGGTGTCCCGGCGGGGCTTCCCCGCCGGGACGTCCCGGGTCACAGGACGAAGGGGTTGCCTCCCTGGGCGGCGATGAGGTACCAGGCGGTGGCACCGGTGTGGAGGGAGGCGTAGTAGGTGTCGCCCTCGCCGGTGGTGAGCCCGTCGCGGGACGCGGCGACCAGGCCGTGGCCGTCGGTGTTGGGGGCGCTCTGCTGTGCCAGCAGCAGGGTGTCGAGCAGGGCGCCGGCCTTGACGTCGTCGCCCACGGCGCCGCGGGCGTTGTAGGCGGCCAGTAGGTGGGCGGTCCCCTCGAACCAGACCTTGGAGGTGTCCGTCCGGCCGAAGCTGACGCCGCTGAACGGGCCGTCGGTGGCCTTGAGGTTCTCGGCGGCCCAGTCGACGGAGCGGGAGTAGCGGGTGTCGCCGGTTGCCAGGAAGCTCCAGGTCTGGATGTCCTCCGGGACGGTGTCGCGGTTCTGGGTGACCCCGTCGAGCCCGGTGCCGGTCCACAGCCGGCCGTCGTCGGCCTGCATGGTGGCGACGAAGGCGAAGGCGTTGGCGGAGCGCTGCTTCCACGCCTGGTCGCCACTGGCCTTGGCGAGCATGGCGAAGAAGGCGCCGGTGTCGATGTTGTGCTCGGTGGCCTTCCAGGTGATCGGGATCATCTCGGCACCGGTGCCGTCCGCGTTGCGCAAGCCGCCGGTGTAGCCTCCGGCACCACGGGTGTCGGCGGCGTTGCTCTGGATCCAGTTCGCGATCCTGAGGGCCCCGTCGAGGAAGCGCCGTTCCCCCGTCCGGTCGTACAGGCGGGTGAGTGCCATGCCCGCCCAGGACATGTTGCCGGTGTAGACGGAGAACCCGCCGACGTAGGGCGCGCCGGTGGCGGTGACGAACGGGTCCGGTTCATAGGACGCGCGCAGTCTGCCGTCGGGGGTGATGTCGTGAGCCTGGGCGTACAGCAGGCTGTCGCCGAGGGCGATGGCGCGGGGGATGTCGTCACCGGAGCCGCGCCGCAGGTAGGCGGTGATGACCAGGGCGTTGTCGTAGGTGAAGGAGGCCTGGTAGCCGTTGGGCCCGAACTCGTCGCCCGGGGAGAAGTGCCCGCCGGTGTAGCTTTGCGGGACGCGCAGCGCCGACGGCGAACCGTAGCGGTCGAAGGTCTGCGACAGGAACGAGTAGCCGGAGTCGACGGCGGCGGTCGGCACCGGGCGGGTCTGCGGCTGGGCCCCGTAGAAGTGGCGCTGGACACTCATGGCGCCGGTCATGTCGGGCAGGGCGTGCAGGGCGGCGGCGTGGTAGCCGCCGACGAACCTGCGCCCCGTCTCGTTGATCATGAAATGGCCGAATTCCGTGGTCAGGAGCTCGAAGTTCTGCTGCGGGTCGTCCGCCCTGCACGGCGCACTGGGAACCAGCTCGTCGGTGTGCGGGTTGACGGCCATGCAGTCCCCGTGTCCGTCCTCGAGGAGGAAGTATCCGGGGTGGCCCTGCAGGGGTGCCCACATGGCTCCGTCGTCCGGGTAGCCGACGTCCACCTGCTCACCGATGAAGTAGTGCGGTGGGAAGAACGGGTCGGGCGCCTCGGTGAAGCGCTCGGCGATCCGCAGGTGGGTAGCCCCGTCCAGCAGCGACCACAGCTGCATGCTGGCGATGGTCATCCCACCGGACGACCAGGTGGTCATGTCGACCGTCGGCAGATGGGTGTTGGTCGGCGGGTCCGGGAAGAGCACACTGCTCGGGGACGGGGACTTCGCCATCATCGGGCGCGGGTACGCATCGGGACCGGTAGGCGTGACGAACATGCCGAGGCCGTTCTGTAGGCGGCCCAGGCTCGCGTTGTACGTCCAGATCTGGGTGTCGTCAGGGTATGGCTGGCAGTCCTTCAGCACCAGTATGACCATGCCCGGCATGATCGGGCCCCCGGTGTCCAGGCATCGCCGGTCGTTCATGCCTTGCATCTGGTAGTAGGTCTGGCCCTGGAGGTTCACCGGGCGCAGGGTCTGCCACACCTGGTCGAGACTGTGGCGCCAGGGCGACTGCGTCACCGTCGACCCGTTCGGGTCGCTCGCGCTGTGCTGTTCCAACGCCACCACGGCGTTGGTGATCGTGTCGTCGTGGACCGCGAGAGTCTGCGGCTGCGCGGCCGCCATCATCCGTCCGAAGGACACCGCCCAGTGGTCGCTGCCGTAGTTCTCCCCGCGCTGGGCGTTCCACCGGTTGTCGGGAACCTGGACGTTGGAGATCATGTAGTCGATCTCCCGGCCATTCAGCTGAGTGCCGCGAATGGGGTTGCCCGGCGTCGCGACCTGGCTGTAGGTGCGGAAGCCGGCGGGGAGCTGGGCTTGGACGATGTCCCCGGGGATCCGGTTGAAATCGGCCAGCACCATGACGTGCTGGAGTCCGAGCGTCTGCGCCACGTCGTTCGTCAGGCGGACGTTCAGCTCGGCGTTGTTGGGCATGCCGTTATTATTGGGAAAGTTGGTGCCCTCGCCGTCGTTCGAGGCGTGGAACGACGCCGCGATCAGGCTGTCGGCATAATTGACGACGGCGATTCCGTCACGATCCGCCGTTCCTGTGATCGCATCGACCTGGTTCGGCACGAAGTCCGTGACGATGCCCACTGCCAGGTCGATCGTGCGCCGGATGAACAGGTGGCGCACACCGTTCGTGGTTCCGAAGGTGTAGTGCTCGATGTCGAGCGCGGAACCGACGTTCGCGAGTCGGGTGGAGCCGCCCGGAGGGGCCGCCGGCACCTCCTGCAGTGCGACGATGTTGTGCTCGCGCGCCAGGGCGGCGACGCGGACCCAGTTCCCGGTGCCCCGCGCCAGGTTCCAGGTAGCCACACGGTAGTCCTGGGCTGCGGCGTGGGCGACCGTGGCACCTCCGATGACGGCGATCATCGTGCTCAGCAGGGAAGTCACCAGGAGCACGCATATTCGCCGGAAGCCGGCGGGCTGACGCGAGGGCGCCGACCGCGCGAGGGCGCGGCCTATGACACGAACGGGCATGAATCTTCCTCAGGAATGGGGACGAGGGTCGTCACCCTGGGAACGGCGGCCTCGGCTCATGGGTTCACACTCCGTCCGACCTCGGGTCCGTGACGGGGTTCCGCGTGATGACGCCACGGCGCGGGTTGCGCTACGGGCCCTTTCGGAAGTGGCGGGCGCGAAGGCCCGGTACTACCCGCTTCGAGGAGCCGGCCTCACGGATACGGACACCGCGACCCGTAAATGGGTCGATGTCCCGTGCACCGGCGACGGACTGAAAAGGGCGAAGCACCGATGCGGTCGCGCGGGCGCATCCTGGTCGACCGCGCTTACGTGCAGTATGCGTTTCACCAACGCGCGACTGCCGTCCGGTTCACGCGTTCCGGACGTGCCGGGGGCCATGGAGCGGCCATCCTCCACAGAGTCGGGTCCCGCCGTTTTCCGAGGTGGCCGGCAAGGGCGGCCGCGGTACGGGTGGTACCGACGAACTTCGCGCCCGGCTCGGCGATCCGGTCATGGACCGATTGCCCGGCCGGAGCCGCCTGACAAGCCGCCGGTCCACCTGGGCCCTCATCCGAACGGTGGCGTGCTGATCCGCTTCTCGAACCAGTGGTGGGCATACGGCTCGTCGTTGAAGGCAGCGACCTCCTGGAAGCCGCTGGAGTGGTAGAGACCAATCGCCGCGGTGAGCGCCTTGTTGGTGTCCAGGCGGAGTACCTCGCAGCCTTGCCGGGCGGCTTGAGTCTCCAGCTCGGTCAGGAACCTGCGGCCGAGACCGAGGCCCCGGGTGCGGGGCGCGACCCACATGCGTTTGATCTCGGCCGGGGCGCCGGGGGGCAGCTTCAGGCCGGCGCAGCCGACGGGCTCTCCGTGCAGCCGGGCAACCAGGAACAGGCCGCGCGGCGGCCGGAGTTCGCCTGCGTCGGGCAGCAGGCTCCGCGCGGGGTCGAAGCCGGACTCAAAGCGTGCCCGAATCTCGGCGAAGTAGGACCGCAGGCAGTGCTGGGCGTCGGGGTGGTCTGGGTCAACCGCGTCCAGCGTGACCGTCGCGGCGGTCAGCAACCGTTCGACCTCGGCCATGGCGGCGGTCAGCCGGGCGCGCTGGGCCGTGTTGAGCGGCTCCAGGAGAGAGCCGGCCAGCTCGTCGCTGCGGCCATCGATCACCGCGCGCTCAGCGCGGCCCGCATCGGTGAGCCGGATGGTGCGCACCCGCCTGTCCCGGGACTGCGGCTCCACCGTCACCAGGCCGTCGGCTTCCAGGGAGCGCAGCAGCCGGCTGACGTACCCGGAGTCGAGCGCGAGGTGCTCGCGCAGTTGCCGCACGTCCAGGCCCTCCTCACCGATCTCCCAGAGCAGCCGGGCTTCACCGACGGGCCGGTCGCGGCCCAGGTAGTGGTCGTGGAGCACGCCCACACGTTCGGTGACGGTGCGGTTGAACTGCCGCACCTGGTCGATCTGCACCCTGTCCATTCTCTGACTCTAGTCAGAGAACCATGTGCGGGGCCAGAGGATTCAGCCTTCACCGAGCCCAATCACAGATCATGCACCAGTCCCGCCCGGGCGGATTGCCCCAGAAGTGCACCGTGGTCTCGCCACACCAGGGGCAGGGCCAGCCCGGCTCCAGCTCGTCGACGAACGCGGCGAGAACGCCGGCCTGGTGATGCAGGCGCGCCTCGTCCTCCCGAGGCCCCATGTCGGTCCTCCTCGCCCCGGCTCCGCCTCGCCCGGCCCCTCACCGAGGATCTGCGTCGCCCGTGGGAAAAGCCCGCGCCGCCGAAACAGGCTCACGCCCGCCCGGGTCCGACGCGGGTTCCACAACATTCGCGTGGAGACGCCCCCTGCAAGGCCACTACCTCCGATGGGCGGGCGGGACACCGTCGAGGGGCAGGCGTTCGCGGCACCGGTGCACCGTCTGCGGCCCGCCCAGCCCGGCCTGCCGGAGCATGACGGTCTTCCGCGTCTCGGCCCGGCGCCGCCGGACGGCGGGCAGGCGTTCGGCCGCCTCGTGTGCGCGCCGGTCGGCCGACATCGCCGTACGCGCCCGCTGTTCGTCCCGCAGGGCATCGATCCGCAGGCGAAGGCGGCCGGCCCGGTCGCGGTACTCCCGGGCGGCGCGGTGGTGGTGCCCGGCGTCCTGGTCAGCGATCCGGCGCAGGTGGTGGCGGTAGGCGTCGGCGCCGCCGCCGATGCGTGCCCACAGTTCCAGTGCGGCGTCGACGCCGGCGGGGTCGCCGATGTCGGCGAGCGCCTGGGCGCGGACTCTGCGGTGGTGGTGCTCGGCCTGGAGCAGCGCCTCGAACTCCGCCTGCCGGGTGCGCCGCAGCTCGACGAGGGCTTCGCGCTCCCCGCCGGGGAACGCGGGACGGCCGGACGGGCCGGCGGCGAGTTCGTCGGCCAGGCGGGCCCGGCGCCGGGTCAGGTCGGCGAGTGCGGCGTCCGCCGCGAGCAATCGGGCGTGGCCGGTGACGCGGTCGACGAGCGCCTGGACCTGTCGGTCGATGCGGCCGCCGGCGAGCATCCGGGCCTCGGCGCGGGCGGCACGGTCCTCGGCGTCGGCCGCGGCCTCGGCCTGGCACGCGGCGCGGTCGAGGGCGGTCCGCAGGGCCGCGTCGAGTTCGGCGTCCGACCAGCCGCCGAACGGGCGTTCCCGCCAGGCGGGAACGGCGGTCGGGACGGGGCGCCGCCGGTCGGGACGTTCGGCCGGCTGCCCGACAGCAAGCCGTTCGGCGGCCCGGCCGCGCTCGGCGTCGGCCCTGGCCCGCAGGCCGTTCGGCGCGGTGCGGGCCAGCCGCCGTTCGGCGGCGGCGAGCGCCTCAGCGGCCCGGACGGCCAGGGCGGCGTGCGCGTCCGCCCGGGTCTGCAGGGCGCACGCACGGGCGCGCTGGTCGTCGGTGGCGGCCGTCCGGCGGGCGGCGTCGGCGCGGACCCGGTCGTCGTCGGCCTGCTGCCGGGCGCGGGCGGCCAGGCGCCGGGCCGCGTGGACGGCGGCCAGCGCGTCGGCGGCCTCGGCCGCTTCGACGCGGGCGGCCCGTGCGCGTGCGGCCACCTGCCGTCGGTGCTCCTCGTCGGTGACGGTCGGGGCCGGACGGTCGCGCCAGGCGGTGACCGCCTGCTGGGCGAGGTCGTGGTCGGCGGCCTGGATCGGCTCATCGGGGCGCTCCCCGAGGGCCTGCGTCTCGTGTCCGTGGTCCCACAGGTCGCGGTAGGCGGCGACGGCCGCCGCCGCCCGGTCCCAGAGCGCGCGGTGCGGGTGGTCCGGGGCGGGTGCGGGGCCGAGCACGTCGAGCCAGGTGGGGCCGGTGGCGGCGAGTTCGGCGGCGTGCCGCTGCTCGTCGGGAAGGAGTTGGGCGGCACGCCACAGGCCGCGCTGCTCGGTGCGCCAGGCGGCAGGGGCGTCACCGGTGGGCCGGGTGGCGTGGAAGCCGGCCAGGTCGCGCCAGGCGGCGGCCGCCGCGATCCGGTCGACCCACAGTCGGGCCCGGCCGGCGTCGGCGGGTTCGGGCCCGTGGGCGGCCGCCCAGCCGGTGCCGGTGTGGGCGTTCGCGCGGGCGCGGGCGGCCAGGCGGGCCGCCCGGACGGTGGCGTGCGCGGCGAGGTCGTGGGCGAGGGTGACGCGCGGGTCGGTGGGATCGGCATCGGGCAGCACCAGGCCCATCGCCTCCAGGAGCGCGGCGCCGGGCCGGGCGCAGGGCGGTGCCCAGTAGGTGGGGGCGGTCTCGGGCCGAGGGGCGCCGTCGGGCAGGCGCAGGCGCTCGCCGTGGTGTTCGGCCAGGGCGTCGAGGCGGGCGACCACGATGGCGGCCAGGTCGCGCAGTGGCCGGCCGGTGCGGTGGTCGGTCTCGTTGCCCCGCCCGTCCGCCCAGGCGGCGCGCAGGAGCCGGTCGGTGTCGTAGCCGTCGTCGGCCAGCCGCGCGCACCGGGCGCGCAGGGCGGGCCAGGCCTCGGCGGCGGCCAGGCGGGAGGCGGCGTGGCCGCCGAGCAGTGCGGCGATCGCCCGCTGCGCGGCCTCGGCGTTGAGTTCGTCGAGGACGTGGACGAGGCGGCCGGTGGTGGTCGCGAGGCACTGGGCCTGCTCCTCCTGGCGGCGGGCGGTGGCGCCCGCGGAGAGCCGGGTGCCGTCGCGCTCGACGATCGCGTGCCAGATCTCGCGGGCGGTGCGCGGGTGCCCGGGTTCGCCGCTGTCCCCGTCGGGGGGTGTCTGGGTGGCGAGGTAGGCGTGGTTGCCGTAGCGGCCCCGGGTGAGGGCCGGGTAGACGCCGTTGCGGTTCCAGCCGGTGTCGAGCAGGGCGCGGCCGACGTCGACGGTGACGCCCTGGCAGCGCGCGGAGGTGATCGCGTAGCCGAGGTCGACGGCGTCGGCGACGTAGGCCGGGGGCAAGGTGACGGTGCGCCGGGTCCGCTGGTGGCGCACGGTCAGGGAGCCGTCGGCGCCGACGGCCCCGACGGTCCAGACGTCTCCGTTGCGGACCCACTGGCGCCGGTCGGCGGTGGCGAGGCGGCGGTCGTTCACCCGGGTGACCACGAGGTCGCCGACGCCGGCGCGCCCGCGGGCGCCGAGGTCGGCCGTGCGCCGGTCGTCCACCAGGCCACGGGCGATGCGGTCCTCGCGGGCGAGGCGGGACAGCTCGGCGACGGCGGCGTCGGTGGCGGCGATCATGACGGAGCTCAGGCCGTCGTCGACGTCGCGCCGCCAGTCCTCGAAGAGCCGGCGCATGACGGCGGCGGCCGGGCCGCAGTGGATGCGCCCGCGCAGCTCGTACGCGTCGAAGGCGGCGCCGGCGTCGCCGACGGACAGCCGGTGGGCCGCGTCGACCTCCCACCGGCGGACCGTGCCGCCCGGGTCGCGGAAACGGCGGACCTCGGTGAGGCGGACGACGGCGTCGGGGACGCTCTCCTCGATGTCGGCGAGCGCGCCGCCCGCTCCGGGCGAGCCGAGCTGGCGCGGGTCGCCGATCGGCAGCAGCCGCCCGCCGGCCTGCCGGACCTGGCCGAGCAGCGCGGCGAGATCGGGGGTGGAGGCCTGGCCGGACTCGTCGACGATGACGATCGTGCCGGGCTGGAGCGTCCAGTGGCGCAGGCCCCGCCCGTAGCGCTCGGACATGGTCCGCCACCTGGCGATGTTCTCCGCCCGGATGCCCGCCTCGGCGGCGAGCAGGTCGGCCTGGACCTGGCCGCCGGCCAGCCCGATGACGGGGATCCGATGGGCGTGCGCGACCTCCCTCACCAGGCGCATGATCGTGGTCTTGCCGGTGCCGGCGGGGCCGACCACCCACGTGGCCCGGGTGTCCGCGCCGAAGATCCGGCGGACCGCGTCGCGCTGCTCGTCGGAGGGCGCGAAGCCCCGCTCGCTCTCGCCGGCCGCGAGGACCCGGTCGACTTGCTCGGCCGTCAGGCGGCGCACCGGCGCGGGGGTCGTGGACGCCTCGACGAGGGACCGCTCGGCGGCCCGGATGCCGTGGGAGGTCCACACCCGGGAGCCGACCTCGGCGAACAGTGACGGACGGTCGTCGCAGCGGGTGTACCGGGCGGGCAGGGGCACCGCGTCGGGCGGGGTCAGCAGCTCGCACCGGACGGGGCTGAGGACGCCGTCGACGACGCGGGCGAGGACCCGGTGGTAGTCGTCGTCGAGGTGGGCGCCGAGGGCGGTGAGCCGGCGGCACGCCTCGGCCTCGACGTTGGCCCGGGTCCAGGTGGCGCGATGGCTCTCCAGCTCGGCGAGAACCGCGTCGATCGCCTTCGGGACGACCATCGGGTCGGGGTCCGGCGCGGGGTGGGCGGCGCAGGTACGGGCAGCGGCCCTCAGCAGTTTGTCGGGGCGTCCGATGCCGTAGGCCTTGGCCCGGCGGCGCCACTGCCGGCGCTCCCCGTCGACGGTGGTCGCGGTCTTCGCCGGACGGGACTGGAGGGTGGCGGCCTGGGCCAGCTTGTACTGCTCGGCGCGCTCCGGTGCTCGACCCTCCCGGACCGCGAACTCGGCGATCATCCGGGCCAGGGCCCGCTCGGTGGCCTCGCGGCGCCGGGAGAACCCGCGCACCGCGCTCAGCGGCACCCCGAGGAACTCGCGCACCGGCCGTTTCGCGGGCCGGATGCTGTCCTGGCGCACCCCGGCGCGGATGCCGAACTCGGCGTGCATCCCGCGTTCCAGCTCGGCGGTGTAGGCCTCCGAAAGGGAGACCGCGATCCGGTGCAGATGGCGCGCGTCCAGGGCCAGCCAGCGGCCGTCCGCCGACCGCACCTTGCTGCTGATCGCGAGGTGCCGGTGATAGGCCGGATCGGCCGCCCGGCTGCTGCGGTGGACGAACACGCAGGCGATGAAGCCCTGGGCGCGGACCTGCACCTGGGAGGCGGCCGTCGGGCCGATCCGGGTGATGCAGGCCTCGCGCTCGACACGTTCGAAGACCCGCCGGAAGGCGCGCTCCTCGACGGCCTCCAGCCGGGCCCGCTCGGTGTCGTCGGCGCACCCCCACAGCACACTGAAGCTCTTCACCGGGGAGAACACCATCTCCCACCCGCACCGGGCGGTCCGGTTGCCCTCCTTCTCGGCCTTCGCCCGCAGCCGGAGCAGCCGCTCCTCGGTGGCCCGCGGCTCGGCGGCGGCGTACCGCTCGTACAGCTCGTCGGCGCTCGGGTAACGGCTCCAGCGCCGGCCGAGCGGGCTGCCGTCGACCGGGCTGAGGGCGTCCTTGAACAGGGCGTCGGCGGCCTCCCGGGTGACCCGCCGCCCGGCGATGCCGAGCTCGGCCGCCTGCGCCCCCAGCCACACGCCGGGGGTGTCACCGCCGCCCTCCCAGTGGGCCGTCAGCGAGCGCGAACCGGTCCTCACATCGTCGCCGGCGACGGTGGAGAGCAGGTAGTCGATGCCGCTGCCCGCACTGATCGGGTGGAGGGTGATCACCGGCCGGCCCCGGGCCCGCCGTGACCCGTCGGGGCGCCGACGACGTACCGGCCGGTCCGGCGGCCGACGGAGCAGGGCACCTGGCGCACTCCTTCGGGATCAACGGCGGATAGCAAGAGGTGTGCTGTTCCTGATCACGCTAGCTGTCCGTTCCGCTCCTGCTTCGCCTTCTCATCCGTGTCCGCTGCTCCTCCTTGCTCGCTTCTCTCCCCTCCTGGTCCTCTCTTGGTCCTCTCCTCGTCGCCTTCGATCCGCTCGTCGTCGAGCGTTTCCGGATCGCGTATTCGTTCCGCCGGGTTACAACGCGGGACGGTCCACCCGGAGGTGCTGTACTCGGGCGCGGTGGGGCGCGAGGATCGCGCCATGACCTCACGCAGGAACGAGCAGACGATGGACCGGCGCGCGGCCCTGAAGCGGCGCCAGGAGCAGGAGCGCGAAGACCTCCGGCAGCGGCAGACCCGCCAGACCTCCGCCCTCACCGCGATCGACAGGGCCAGGGAGCGGATCGAGATGGCCCAGGGAGAGCTCGCGCGGGAACTGGAGAAGGCCGTACCGCTCTTCGACGGCGACATCGAGGAACTCGCCGAGACCGCCGGGATCCCCAAGCGCGACGTGCAGGCCGCGCTGAAGGGGCGGCAGGAGATCTCCGCACGCACGGCGAGGCTCACCTTCCCCTCCCCCGCAGCGGCACCGGCGAGCGGCGAAGAGCAGGACGCGGAACGCGACCCGGCCGGCGCCTGTTGACCGCGCCGCAGCCGCAGGGACACCGACTTCATCCGCCCGTGTCGGCCGACCTCCACGCGACCGGACGAGCACGCGCCATCGCAGCGGGACCGCGGTCGCCCCGGCGCCGCCGAGACGGAGCAACCCAGGGCACCCCGCATACGGTTTCCTGGTGACCCGCCCCGACCCGTACGACGTCCTCCCCCAGTGACCCGCCGCCGGCCGCGGCAAGCACGGCCGGTGCCCTGCAGGGCACCACCCCCACCCGCTACGAGGCCGACCTGCGGGAGTGGCCGTACTTCACCCAGGAGACCACCGGCATCGGTGCCTGGAACGCCGACGCGTCGACGGCCACCACCTGGGCCTACGCCCCCGCCCTGCGTCGCCCCGACCCCGACCGGCCCTCACGCCGCCCACTCGCACCGCGCGTCCCCTGCACAACCCGCCCGCCGCCTGGCCGCCCCCGCGGCGTTCTACGCCTACGCCGCCGACGACGTTCACATCCCCGAGCCCCCTTCAACTCCGCCGCGCTGCGCCCCGCGCCCACCGCGCTGCCCCGCACCGCACCGCTCACCCTGGAACAGGCCGCAGCCCTTCAGTACGCCGCCGACGACGTCCTGCCCGGCCGCCACCGCCGCGGCCCGTACGACACCGCCCCGCACCGCGACCGCCTCCTCGCCTACCGCCAGGGCCGCTGCGCCGTCTGCGGCTCCGCCCCCGACAACGGCCGCCCCGCCCACACCGAGGACCACAACCCCCGCACCGGCCTCACCCGCGGCCTCCTCTGCCATCGCTGCCGCCCGCAGGCGGGCCAGGGCGCAGCCCCGTTCTGGGTCTGCTACCACGAACGCCCGCCCGCAGCCGTCCTCGGCCTGGAGCTGCGCTACCCCGCGCTCGCACCGAGCCGCCCATAAGGCCGCCAGGATCGGACGGGTACGGGGGAAGGACGGCACGCGCCCGGTCCTCCGCCGCTGACGGGACGTCGCAGCATGCCGCATCGCAGTGGCACGCGGACATGGGCCTCCGGCAGCGATCTCCGCGCCTGTGGGGCCGACCACCGCGACCAGCGTCAGCAAGCTGCCCTGGTCGGAACCATCCCCACCGGCCTATGGCCCGCCGCACCCCCGGTGGCGGGCCGGGACTATCCCCGCACGTGCGGGGCCGACTTGATCCGCTCCGGCGCGACGGGTCGTCACAAGGAACCATCCCCGCGCGTGCGGGGCCGACGATTCATGAACAACCGCGCACAGCTTCACCGGGGAACCATCCCCGCGCGTGCGGGGCCGACCTCACCATCACCGGCGACATGGGCGCCTACGTGGAACCATCCCCGCGCGTGCGGGGCCGACCCGGCGTAGGAGCAGCTGGAGACGACGGCCAGGGAACCATCCCCGCGCGTGCGGGGCCGACCGCCCACGTGCTGTCAATGAACTGGGCGGGGCCGAACCATCCCCGCGCGTGCGGGGCCGACTCGCCGGCCCGGGTCGGGGAAGGGGGCGCCGTGGAACCATCCCCGCGCGTGCGGGGCCGACGCCCAGGGCGCCGCGAACAACATGTGGTCCAAGGAACCATCCCCGCGCGTGCGGGGCCGACGACGCAGGACGGGAAGGACCCGGCCGCGGAACTGAACCATCCCCGCGCGTGCGGGGCCGACTGCACGCGGGCGGCCGGGCCGCCGGTGGCCGGGGAACCATCCCCGCGCGTGCGGGGCCGACTGGTCGTGCAGCGCCCTCGCCGAGGGACGATCGGAACCATCCCCGCGCGTGCGGGGCCGACACTTCGTGACCTGCGGGTTTATCGGCGGGAGCGGGCCGAGAGAA
Organism: Kitasatospora sp. NPDC054795; assembly: GCF_053611565.1. Lineage (NCBI taxonomy): Bacteria > Bacillati > Actinomycetota > Actinomycetes > Kitasatosporales > Streptomycetaceae > Kitasatospora > Kitasatospora sp. NPDC054795. The sequence goes on along the minus strand of NZ_JBSHAP010000117.1, from coordinate 16,362 downwards.
TCAGTCCGTCGAAGTCGACGGGCTTCCAGCGGTCCTTGCCCGCGGTGCGGACGGTCCAGCCCTGTTCGTTGGTGGCGGGTTCGACGAGGACGGCTTGGCCGTCGCCGATTCGGGTGGCGAGGAGCTCCCAGAGCCGGTCGCGGATGCGGCGGCTGGGTGTGCCGACGAAGACGCCGGCGTTGACTTCGACCATCCAGCGGGTGAGGTGGCCGCGGAGGCCTTCGGGAGCCGCGATGAGGATGATGACGGTCACGGGCTGCTCGTGTCCTGGGTGAACTCCGGGCCGATGATGGCCAGGTGTTCGTCGCCCATTCCCGGGTCGGAGGCAACCGGTGTCGATGGGCCTTCGGTGCCCGACCAGTTGACGCCGCCTTGGACGGCACCGACGCGTTCGTCCCAGAGTTCGTTGACCTCGACGTCGGGCATCTCGGTGCCCTCCGGGCTGAGGAGCGCCTTTACGTCGTGAACGATACGCCCGAGCAGCTTGTCCTGGGCGATGCGGTCACGCAGGCCGAGGCGGGCGTCGCGCTCCTCGGTGTGCCCCTGCTGGGCAAGGTCGAAGGCGAGGGGGATGGTGTACTCGGCCTTGTAGAGGTCCGCGATGTCCAGGACGAACGAGGTCGCCAGTCCGGTGTGGACGAAGCCGAGCCCCGGACTGGCGCCCAGACCGGTGATGACCGCGTGGCAGATCCCGTAGAGCGCGGCGTTGGCCGCCGACAGCAGCCGGTTCAGGTCGTCGCCCGCGGCGTACGCGTCCCCGGCCTTGTAGACCCGGCCGTTCCAGGGAACGCCGGTCCGGCGGGACTCGGCCTGGTAGAGCTTGCGGATGCGGGCGCCCTCACGGCCGCGCAACTGCTGCATGGTGGCGGTGCTGACGTCCTCACCGGGGAATCGCATCCGGTACATGTTGCGCGCGACGGCCAGCCGTTCCTTCGTGCGGCTGACCAGCCAGGCCTGCCGGTTGAGGAGCGCTGCGCCGCGGCTGGGGCCAAGACCGGCGGCGTACATGCGCACGCCCTGCTCGCCGACCCAGCACACGGTGGTGCCGGAGTCGGCGAGGAGGTTGACCGCGCCGTGGGTGATGCGGGTTCCCGGGCCGAGCAGCATCACGGCGACCATGGCGGCCGGGACACGGACGGTCTCGCGTTTGTTGATGACGACGACGGCGTTCTCGTCACGGTCGATGTGGCTGCGCTCCACGTAGACGCTGGAGACGCGGTCGGCCAGGCGGTGCAGGTCGTGGGGGTGGGCTTTCCACCAGATGTCGGCCATCGTCAGCGGGCCCCGGCGGGCGGCGGGGCGAGGGTGAGCAGGCCGCAGCCGTAGGCCTTGGACGGGCCGATGCCGCCGAGGAGCGCCGCCTGAAGGAGGCCCGGGTCGGCGATGCGCAGACGCCCTTCGAAGGTGGCCGTGGTGAGGGTGACCGGGGTGCGGGTGCCGGGTTTGGTGAAGGTGCTGCGGCTGCGGTCGGTGATCCGCACCTCTCGGGCGGGCCGCACGTGGGCCGGGGTGTCGGAGGCCGACGGTTCGAGGCCCGGCGCCGGGGCGTCGGTGCGCGCCTCGGGCACGGTGAAGCCCCAGCGGGTGGTGCGGTCCAGGAACCAGGTGAGCTGCTGGGCGGCGGTGCGGTGGGCCATGCGGTAGGAGCGGTGGTGGAGTTCGGCGGCGCTCTTGGTCCGGTGCGGGCTCGCTTTGTCGGGCTTGGAGGTGTTCTGGACGGGGCTGGCCTTGAGCCGGAAGGCGAACTCGCGGCCGACGGCGAGCTGGGCGAGCAGCGGAGTGTAGTCGCGGATCGCGTAGTGCTCGCCTTCGGCGTCGGGCCATCCCGCCTGTTCGACGATGTGGGTCCAGTCGGGCTTGGAGGGGGTGAGGACCAGCAGCATCGGGCGGCGCGGGTGGTCGGCGTCCAGGCGCCACAGGGTCCGGTCACCGGGGGCGATGTCGGGGACGCCGGCCGTGACGGCGCCGTGCAGGGCGCGGGGGTTGGCGAGCAGGGTGCGGCTGGCGGCGCGCAGGGGGTTGATGCGGACGCGGGAGAGGTAGGTCATCGGGTCACCAGCCCAGCAGGGCGAACGGGTCGTGGCCGCCGGCCGCCGTGGCCGGCTGGGTGGTCGTGGTCGTCGGGCCGAGGCCGGTAGGGACGTCGAGCCAGGCGTGGCGGATCCGCCGGGTGGAAAAGCCGCGTTCGCGGGGGTCGAAGGAGCGCGGGACGTCCTGGAGGGTGTCGTCGCCCGACGGGTCGTCGAAGGTCGCGGCCAGGTCGATCCGGTGCGGGGAGGACGGCTCCGCCCTCCGCTCGCACCGCCTCCGGTAGGCCTCCTTGGCGGCTGCGCCAGCCTGCCAGGGTTCCTGCGCCAGTACGTCCTCCACGGTCCCGTCGCGCACCGTGCCGAGGGCGAGCGGCTGGGTGGGGACGCAGGAACGCCGGCCGAGGGCGAGCGGGAAGGCGGGGCGGCGCACCGCCTCGGCGAGCGTCTCTACGAGCGCGGCCGGGCCCTGGACGGCGGCGACGAACACCGCGTCCTGGAGGTAGAAGCGGTGGGTGACGTGGGTGTCCTTGGCCGGAGAGGTCGGCTTCTGAACGCCCTTGGCGTTCACCCCGGCCTGCGGCAGCGGCCGGCCCCGGTAGTCACTGACGGTGTGATAGTCGCGCAGCAGCGTGCCGGGCTGGTCGACGCGCACACCCAGGCGCAGGCCGACCAGCTCGGTGAGGTCCGCTTCGCGCGGGTATCCCGCGGCGGCGGCGAGCAGGCCGACGACGCCGGACTTCGTCGGCTGGGGACGGCTGTCGCGACGGTTGAACGCGCTGCGGTCACCCCAGGACTGGAGGGGACCTGCCAGCCGCAGGACAAGGACCGCCTGCGCCTCGCCCTGCGGGGCCGGGGCCGGGGCCGGTACGGGAGTGGGGTCGACGGGCATCAGTTGTCGTTCACCCGCTCGATGAGGACGGTGCGCAGGCCCTCGCACAGCTCGGGGAAGGTGCGGTTCGCACCGAAGGCCTCCACCAGCTTCCCCCCGGTCTCCTCCGTGTCGGCGCCGAGGGTGTGGCAGATGCCGACGTACAGCGGGGTGTCGCCCCACTGCTCGGTGGCGGTGGCGAACTCCGCCGCGAGGCGGCGCGCGGACTCGGAAACGATGCCCCGGCTCGCCGGGACGGGGTTCTCGTACGCGGAGACGAGGTTCACCGGCTGGTCGGCGCGCACGACGACGGCAACCAGGCTGGGGCGGGTGCGGTGGGCGAAGGAGTTGCCGTAGCCGGTGGGCATCGAGCGGGCGAAGGAGTCGACGAACAGGTCGACGGCGTCGACCGCGGCCTTGTCGTCGCCGAGGTTCTCCCGCAGCTGGTGCAGGCCGACGGTGGCGTAGCGGTAGAGGGTGGCGGAGTTGAAGCCGATGGTGCCGATCATGCCGGCGCCGGTCTCGTCGGCGGTATTCTCGTCGTCGACGGCCGTGTAGTAGTCGAACTCGAGCTCCGCGGCGTGGGTGGAGATCGCGTGCGCGACCTGCGTCGCGGCGTCCACGTTCAGTCCGGGGATGTCCGCGACCATCCGGCCGAACAGCGCCACGTCCGCGGGGTGGCCGCTCTGCAGCTGCTCCTTGACCGGCAACGCTTTGACCGCCTCTTCCAGGGCCTTGGCGTCGAGGGCAGCGAGGTCGGTGGCGGCGACCAGGCCGACGATGGCGTCCAACTGGCGGCGCCCGTAGAAAAGGAGGTAGGCGGTGTCGCCCGCCTTCTTACCGGCGGAGATCCCGGTCGACTTGATCAGCGCGTCGGCGATCCGCTGCGCGTCCTCGGCCGCGATGCCGCTGCGCTCGGCGATGCCCTTGGCGAGCTGGGAGGCGATCCGCTTGGTGCGGGTGGCGAGGTCCTGCGGGTCGCGGCTCTCGGTGAAGTGGATGCGGGTGGCACGCTTCCAGGCCTGGGAGGAGACCCGGGAGCGGCGCTTGCCGCCGAAGTAGGCCTCCTTGGGGTTCCCGTTGTCGTCGCGGTTGAGGTTCGCCGGCGGGACGGTCTGCAGGATGTGCACGTCGATGTAGAGGCGGTCGGTCATGCGCTTCTCCTCGAAGGTGATGGTGCCGGTGGTGGCGGGTGTGCCGAGGCTACGGTTGTCCCGGCGGCGCGCTCAGCTGCCGGCGGCGCCCTTGTCCTTGTCCTTCCAGGCCTGGTAGCCGATGGCCCACTTGAGGCGGACCTGCGGGCGCCGGTCGGTGTGGTGCCAGGCCCGGATGTCGGCCATCAGGTGGTTGTAGTCCAGCGGCTGCCCGACGGTGCGCAGCTGGGCGACCAGGCCGCGCAGGTGCACCAGCAGCGCGGACACGCTGGTGGCGCCCGCGAGCTGGGCGACGCGCGTGTCGAGAGCCTCCTCGCTGAACTTGCCGCTGCGGCGCAGGGCCCGCAGGGCCTCGCCGAGCTTGACGCCTCGGCGGTGCATCGGCGTGGACTGGCTCTGCTGGTGGAGGCCGTAAAGGGCGAGGGCGGCGTGCTCGGCCTTCTGCTCGTCGGAGACCTCGTCGCGCAGCGCCAGGGCGTCGTCGACCTCGCAGCTGTACAGGGGCCACATCTTGGGGCTGTCCATGACGGGGCGCCCGAGGCCGGAGCGCAGGGCCGCGAGGTCCTCGCCGGGCGGTCGGCGGGGCTGCATGGTACGCGGGTCGATGCGCCAGGTGTGGTCGTGGGCGATGAACTGGTCCCAGTACCGGCGCCGCTTGGCGGCGGTGGTGTGCTCAGTGGTCAAGGTCCGCTCCGGGATCGGGGTCGGGTTCGAGGGCGGGTCCGGTCTCGGCTTCCCGGGCGGCTGCCGCTTCCCGGACGGCGTCGGCGTAGCGCGGGAGGATGTCGTCGACCTGACGCCGGAAGTTGGCGCCCGCGGTGCCGAGCTTGTAGGTCTGCGGCTTGCCCGACTTGCCGGCCGGGTCGACGGTGCGGCCCGCGAAGGTGGTGGCGGGAGCGGCCAGCAGGAGCTCGTTCGCCGCGTCCCGTGCCAGGCGGTGGGCCAGCTCCTCCCAGGCGAGCCTGCCCCGCTCCAGGACGTCTTCGTCGGCTCCGGCGTCGCGGACGCCGGCGAGCAGCCGCCGCACCAGCGGGTCGAGGGTGTGCAGGAGGAGGTCGCCCGGGCGCTGGCCCTTGTCCCAGGGGATGGGGTCCGCGCCGGCGGCCCGGCGCAGGTCGGCGGAGAGGTTGTTGACGGCCTTCGCGAGCTGTTCCGCCTGCTCCGCGACGTCCAGGAGGAGCTGGTGGGCTTCGCTGTCCTGGTGCAGGGCGAGCAGGGGCAGGGGGATGGTGTCGTGGATGACGTCCTCGACGACGGAGGACTGGGTGCCGTAGGCCATGCCGAAGGTCTCGACCTGGAACGGGTAGTCGGCCGCGAGCTTGCCGATCACCCGCAGGGCACTGGCCTCGTCGAGCAGGACGCTGGTCTCGAAGGTGCCGTCCGGACCCTGGCGGGCCGGAGTGAGGAGGGCGTCCAGGCCCCGCCAGGCGGCCTTGCCCTGGGTGTGCCGGCGCGGCCTGCGTTCGGGGAGTGCGGATGCGGACTTCTTGGCGGGCGCTGTGAACGTCCAGGCGGTGTGCGGCTCCTGGCTCGGCAGGGTCGTGAGGCGGTCTCCGGCGCTGACGACCACCCGGGCGACCTTCAGCCGGCCGGACTCGTCCTGGTGCGGGACGAGCCGGATCCGCCGGGCCTGCCAGGTCCACAGGTCGAGCAGGCCCTCGGCCGCACGCGGCTTCCAGGCGGGGCCGTGCGGACCCCTTGTCCACTGCGGGGCTCCGATGACACTGACCGGGGTGACCGGCAGGTTCAGCAGAAGGGTCTCGTACAGGGTGCGCCCGACGGGGACGATGACGCCGAGCTGGCCGAGCGGGCCGGTCGGATTCCCGGTCGTCTTGCCCGCCTTGACCTGGTCGTCGCCGACGACGCCGGTCTTGATCGCCGCGGTGTCCCAGCAGTGCGTGTGCACGAGCCAGTGGGCGGCCTGGGCCGGTGTCAGATCGAGCGGGTCCGCGTCCGAACGGCTGGCGAACAGCGGCACGTTGTTGCCGCTCGCCGCGGTCGCCACCAGGGCGGCAGAGCCCTTCGTCTCGTCCTTGGCGGTCCGCAGCCCGGCGACCTGCGCGAACGGGTCGGCCGGATCGAAGAGGTCGAACTTCGCACGGTGCTTGTCGAGGTAGGCCTGGAGTCTGTCCAGCTCGTCCTCGGTGAACCCGTGCTTGTGCGCGAGCCGCTCCCCCTTCTCCCGCAACGTCTGGGGCGCGCCGATGGCGTGGGCGACGACGGGCAACAGGACCTGGCGCAGGACGGCCGGCAGCTGGGTGGAGAACTCGACGACGAGGCCTTCCAGCTCGTGGGCTCGGGCCAGGGCCCCGGCGATCCCCAGTTCCACGGGCGGCCCGCCGCCGACGGGGCGCACCGCCAGCCACGGCTCCTCGACAAGGTTGTACCCAGGCACGCGCCGTTCTCCCAACTGGCTCTGTCTTGCTTGCTACTGGTTCATCGTGGCATCGGTGAAGGTCTGTTGTAGGGCGAATGCTTGAATTGCCCCTCGGCCCCGCAGGATTTGGTGCGCGGGGATGGCCCCTGGCTCTGTCTGCGAGCCGGTCCCGGCTGCAAGTAGGCCCCGCGCTCGCGGGTTGGGAGTGTGTGGGCGGAACGGCACTGCGTCTGTTCCGCCCACACGGCCCGCTACCGGTACGGCTTTCCTCCGCTCACCACGAGACCGAGCAGGTCGTCGTAGCGCAGTCGGAAGTCACCGATGACCGCTTCGCCCTGTCCGTCGAGCTCCAGGGCCAGGCTGTAGCGCAGCCACGGATGGTCCCGCCATCCCGGCAGAGGGCCGAGTGCCTGCTTCGCCGCCTCGGTCAGCTTGGCGGGCAGGCGCACCGTCCCGGAGAGCACGTCGTCGACCACTTCCGCGGCGACTTCGCCGTTCGGCCCGAGCCTGCGGCCCGTCACCGTCCGGAAGCCGCCATCCTTCCGGTGGACCAGGACCACCTCCACGCTGGGCTCCCCGTCCCGGACGAGTGCCTCGAACTGGCCTTCGGAGAGCGTGCCGTGGCCTCCGTAGTGCAGCCCTGCCAGCGTCGGCGCCCCGTGGTCGCCCGCTCGGGTCAGCACGTACTCGGCGGCCTTCGCGCGACGCTCGGCCTGCCGCTGCTCCCACTCCTGCCGGCCCTGTGCCTCGGCCTCGGCCCACGCCGCCGGGACAACCGGGTCCGTGCCGTAGACCCGGGCGACCAGGTCCGGCACCCGGCCCGGAATGTTCCACGCGCCTGCGTCGGCCGCCGCCCGCTCGACCTCGGCGGCCGTCCGCAGGAGGAGGTAGCGGCCGTAGATCTTTTCAGAGGCGCGCAGGATGTGCGGCGCGCCGTCACCGTCGAGGCCGACGCCGGTGACGACGACGGTGGGCTGCGACAGCAGGTGGGGGCGCTTCACTCCGTCGTGGCGGTGGAGGCGGCCGATACGCTGGAGGAGGAGGTCGATCGGGGCGAGGTCGGTGATCAGCAGATCGGCGTCGACGTCGAACGACTGCTCCGCGAGCTGGGTGGCGACCACGATCAGCCTGCCGGGCCGCTCGACACCCTCCGACGGCGGTCCGAGCATGTCCAGCACGTCCTGCGTGCGGTCGGCCCGATGGCCCGCGTGCAGGCGGCCGTGCAGGAGGCGGACGTCGGCGCCGTACTCCTTGTGGAGGGCGTCGAACGTGGCCTGGGCGCGGGCCACGGTGTTGCGGATGATCAGTACGCATCCGCCGTCGGCCAGACGCTCCCTCAGGTAGTCGGCCACGGCTGCATCCGCCGGTTCCGGTGCGGGCTGCGCGGCCTGGGAGGAGGCGGTCCGCGTCGGCGGCTCGTCGAGCACCTCGACCCGCACCTGAAGGTCCTCGCGCCAGGATCCAGTGCTCTCGACCAGCAGCTCCGGCCCGCCGTCCTGCCCGGCCCAGGCCGCCGTCACGCTCGGGTAGCCCTGCGACTCGGGGATCTCCAGTGCCTCCGGAACCTCCGCGGACCGCGTACCGGCCAGGTATGCGGCGACCAGGCGGCGGCGCTGCTCAGGCGGCAGGGTCGCCGACAGCAGCACCACCGGCACTCCGGCCTGGCCGAGCCACCACAGGCCCTCCAGGAGGAACTGCGACATGTAGACGTCGGCGGCGTGGACCTCGTCCAGGATCACGACCTTGCCCACCAGGCCGGCCATCCGCAGCATCACGTGCTTGGTCCGGGTCGCGGCGTACAGGAGCTGGTCGATGGTGCCCACCGCGAACGGGCTCAGCAGGCCACGCCGACGGCCCAGGAACCACTCGGCGGGAGCCCTGCGCTCCCCGCCCTCACAACCGTCGAAGCCATCGGTCTGCATGCCGTACTCGTCCACCGTCGAGTAGCGGGCGTCGGCGTCCTGGCTCCCCTCCCCCGCGTCTTCCAGCAGGCCGCGCCATTCCTTGTTGAACATCCGCTTGCCATGCAGCAGCGCGACCTGGTCCTCCAGCCCCTCCTCGACGTTGCGCAGCCAGGACCGGACCTGGGTGAACATCGGGTCCGCGGTCGCCTGGGTCGGCATGCCCAGGTACACCCCGTCCAGGCCGTACCGGGCGGCCAGCAGCTCCGCCGCCGCCAACGCGGCCTTCGTCTTCCCCTCTCCCATCGGCGCCTCGACGATCACCAGGCCCGGCCCGCCCATCCGACGCACGACATCGAGCACCAGATCCTGCGACGGGCGGGTCCCGTGACCGAAGCGGTCCCGGAACGCCTCCGGGCCGGGAGTCGGCAGCACCCCCCACCCGCCGCGCAACCCGAGACTCGCCCATGCCTTTGCTGCCCGCTGCCGCGCCTGGGCCATCGTCACTCTCGCGAGCTCCGGAACCCCGGCGAAGTGCCGCTCGTCGCTGGCGATCCAGTCCGCCATCACCACGAAACCGGACAGCTGAAGCTGCATCGCACGGCCCGGCACCAGGACAGGTTCCACCGCGGCCAGCGGCGACTCCCCCTCGAAGCCGAGCTCCCGGGAGAACACCTCCACCAGCGCCGACTGCGCCAGCTTCCAGGACAGCCCCTTCCCCTGCAGGTCTGCCTTCTTCGGCGGCAACTGGCCCAAGGTGGGGAAGCGGCCGTGGTGGCCGGCGACCAGCGGCCAGACCCACTCGATCTGCTCCTGCACCCACCCCGCGTCGGAGAGCATGGTCCGCAGAAGACAGCCGCCGGCCTTGTCGTGCCGCCAGGTCTCCGAGTTCACCGCGTATTTGTTCCAGGACAGGCCCGACCGGCGGACGGCAGCCTCCCCGGCGGTGTCAAGGCGCTGGAAGGCGGGCACGGCCTTGCCGCAGTCATGAATCCCGCACAGCCAGGCGAACAGACGCCGACCCATCCCCCGGCCCCCGACGATGGCGTCCAGATGCCGCCGAGTGACCGGCGGAAGGTAGCGGTCCCACACGAACTCCGCCACCGCCGCGGTATCCAGCATGTGCGACAACAGCAGGTTGGCAGTCCCCCCGGCCCGCCCCGCCGACTTGCCCCACAACGCTCCGAGCCAGTCCCTCACCTCGGGAGGGTACGACCGCCAGCGGTCCTCAACCATCGTTCTGAACCTCCGTGAACGAGTAGGCTCACGAGCCTAGGACCCAGCACTGACACTCCGCCCAGCCGCTGAGAGAGATGACGTCACCACGTGAGCGCCACCGCAGATCGCCGACCGAATCGAACTGAATCAACCAGCGCCTGCTGAGACGCATCACCGCAGCTCAGGAAGTGTCGGCCCCGCGCTCGCGGGGGTTGCTCCCCACCAAGGAGAGCCCAATGCCCGACGACATCGTCGGCCCCGCGCTCGCGGGGGTTGCTCCTTGCCCAGCTCGGTTGCGAGCTGCGGCCACTGGTCGGCCCCGCGCTCGCGGGGGTTGCTCCCCATGCGCTACCTGCACGACCTGCGGCCCGAGGTCGGCCCCGCGCTCGCGGGGGTTGCTCCCCGCTGTCCATGTACCGCTTGAGGCTCTCCTCGTCGGCCCCGCGCTCGCGGGGGTTGCTCCTCGGTCGTGCTGCTGCGGATCAGCGTCTGGCAGTCGGCCCCGCGCTCGCGGGGGTTGCTCCCATCGACAGCAGCACCTCGGCCAACCTGCGGGGTCGGCCCCGCGCTCGCGGGGGTTGCTCCGGCCGGGCCGGGTTCGCCGGAGTCGTCACCTGGTCGGCCCCGCGCTCGCGGGGGTTGCTCCGGGGCGTCGCACTGCTGGCAGCGGGCCCGGGTGTCGGCCCTGCGCTCGCGGGGGTTGCTCCTCCGGGCACGGCACTCAGGCGTTCGACCAGATGTCGGCCCCGCGCTCGCGGGGGTTGCTCTGGATAAAAAGCCCTGGTCCGGGGTGTGGTGAGGTCGGCCCCGCGCTCGCGGGGGTTGCTCCGAGGAGCAGTGTGCGTCGAGCCCGCCTGCCTCGTCGGCCCCGCGCTCGCGGGGGTTGCTCCCCGCCGATGGTGTGCAGCACGATGCTCCGGACGTCGGCCCCGCGCTCGCGGGGGTTACTCCTTGCACTGCGGCATCATCGACGAGCTGCACGTGTCGGCCCCGCGCTCGCGGGGGTTGCTCCATGGGCGTGGGCCCGTGGACGTAGGGACGAAGGTCCGCCCCGCGCTCGCGGGGGTTGCTCCTTCTTGGTGACGTGTCCCTGGGGTCGACCCATCGGCACGACCGGGTCACCGGTGGCTGCGGTGTCGTCCTCAGGCTGTCTGGTCGATGACGGCCCGGCCGGCGCGTTGCAGTGCCTCGTCGTCTTCGACGCTCCCGAAGAAGCCGCCGCTTCGGCGGGCGAGGGTGAGTTCGGCGTGGATCCGCGGAAGGGCGGGTGCGGCAGCTGGTCCCATCCACTGCAGGCAGTCCATGACTGGGCCTGCGGTCGAGTCGTTCCTCTCCCATGCCTCCAGCAGCACGGACAGGACGACCTCGGCCTCGGCCCGACCGCCGATGTCGTGGACCGCGGCGGCGGCGTGCACCCGGGTCCAGATGTGGCCGGCTTCGGACAGCTGCCGCAGGCGGGGCAGTGCTGCGACAGCCGACCCTCCGATCCGGCCGAGGACGTCGGCGGCGTCGTGGCCCTTGTCGGTGTCGAGCAGGGCGGTCAGCCGCGGCACGGCATCGGTGGGGTCGCGCTCGATGTCCCACAGGGCCTTCACGGCTGCGAAGCGCAGGTCCGGATCCTCGGCGTCGGCGAGCGGCCGGACCTTCTCCAGCGCGGACGCGGCGCCGGTGCCGATGGAGCCCAGCGCGTAGAGGGCCGCGCCGGCGGTCTGCCACTGCTCCTGCTCGACGGCGGTGGTGAGGGCCGTGGTGAGCGCGGGTACGGCCGCCGGGTCACCGAGCCTGTTGAGGGCGGCCATCAGCGCGGTGGCGGATCCCCAGGGCCAGGAGAAGTCCGCGTCGGCCAGGCGCCGGGTCACCCTCGGCACCAGTTCCCCGGCGGCCTGCGGGAGGTGGCCGACGACCTGTAGGGCGCGCCAGTCGTCGGTGCCGCTGTCGAGCGCCGTCAGCAGGCTGGGCAGGGCTCGCTCGTCGCCGAGGCCGGCCAGCGCCGTGACCGCCTGCTGGTGGGCCCGGCGCAGCAGCGGGTGCCGTGCGGCCCAGACGTTCGGGCCGTGGGTGGTGCGGTGTGCTTCCACGAGTGCGGCGAGGGCTTCGCGTGCGGGTTCGGCGAGGACGGCGGGGAGTTTTCCGAGGGTTTCGGCCGCTTCGGCGGTGGTGTACGGGTCGTCGGGGAGCAGGCAGTCGGCGAGCAGGAGGACGAGGCCGGTGTGGTTGCCGCGCCAGGAGCGGATCAGGTCCCAGGTCATGGCGATGGCGTCGTAGCGGGTGGCCGCGTCGGGGCTGCGGAGCTGGGCGGTGAGCAGGGCGGTGCGCTCGGGTACCCGCGCGTCCAGTACCCGGTGGAAGGTGGTCAGCAGCTCGGTGGTGGGGGCGTGGACGCGGCCGTGGCGGTCGAGGTCGGCGAAGATGGCGGCTATCTGCGGCGGGGCTCCGTGGTTCGGTGCCGGTTCGGTGGCGATGTCCGTGCAGGTGCACTGCCCGCAGTCCGCTGGTCGGGCCTCGGGCTCGTCCTCGTCCTCGGGCTCGGGTGCCGGTTCGGGGGTGAGCTGCTGGAGCAGACCGGTCGCCGTCGGGACGAGGCCGTCGTCGATCGCCTCCGGCGTGCAGGCGGCCCGGTGGACGAGGGCGGCGAGCCGGATGTCCGGGTCCAACGCGGGGTTGGCCGTCAGGGAGGTGAGCCAGGTCGTCACCGGGCCGATCGCCTCCGGCAGTCGTCGGGCCAGCGTCGCGGCCGCCTCGATGACCAGCAGCCGCTCCACGGTGCCGTTCTCGGCCGCCAGCCGCTCACGCAGCAGGGCGAGCGCCCTCTCGGCCTCGTCGAGGAACAGCCCCAGTGCCGGGACGGCAGCCTGCCGCACCTGCGGGTCCGGGTCCGCCGCGTGCCGAACGAAGTCCTCGATGCGCTCACGCATCCGAGGCACGACATCCGCGTAGGGCATCGACGCGTGACCGGACGGACTGTAGTAGACGCCGTCGGGGTCGCGGTCCAGGGCCGCGCTGCCGATGCTGAGCAGGAGCCGGAGGACGGCCGCGCGGTCGGGCACCTGGGGATCGTCGGCGAGCGCAAGAAGGAACGGCAGGCTCGCCGCCGTGCACGAGTAGACATCGCCCTGGTGGTGGACCGAGTTGTAGAAGCTACTGAAGGCCCTCTCCCGGACGTCGGGGTCGGGTGAGGCCATCTGCTCCAGCCACAGCGGGACTTCGTCGGCCGTGCCGTAGGCATGCCCCATGGACGACCAGTCGACGAGGTCGAGGCCCTCAAGGTTGTTGATCATGGATCGCACAGTGACACGAGGTACTGACACTGCCACCAGCACACAGCGCGCCGTGTCGACAATTCCCTACGCCCCCTCGGCGAGTTCATGGCATCCCCGTTCCGTTGGACGGTGCGACCGCGGGCTGTTGGACGCGGTCCGCGCAGTCTCCCGGGGTGCGGTCCCCTCTGAGCGTCGAGAACCCTCCTGCGCTGCCCCGCGAAGTGGTGGTCGAGGCGTCGGAGCTGCCTCCGCGTGACCGTTCGGCGGAGCGTGAGGCGGCGGATGTCCTGGTCGGGGCCGCATCGCACGACGACGACGCGGACTTCGTCGAGCACTGGTGCGTGCAGGTCGGGACGCGGGCTGCGCCGGGGAGCCCCTTGCTCGGGCTGGCCGGCCTGTGCCTGGGACACACCGCTCGACGCTTCGGGCGCCTCAGCGATGAAGTCCTCGCGCTGGGGTGGCGGTGGAGGCACCGGCCGAGGTCGCCGGCACCCGGCGGGTGGGGGGCGCCTCGCGAGCAGACAAGCCGCGCGTACACCTCGGTCGGGAGCCGCTCGTCGGCGCTGGCGCATCGGTCCCGGCAGACCGGCACGTATGCTCCGTATCCCCGTGGACGCGGAGTCCGGCCGTCGAAGTGACGGCCGGGCTCGGCCCCGGGCCCGAACCCGGGCTCGCCGTCGGCTTCGTGGGGTCTGCGGCCCGAGCAGGGCATGCCCGACGATGCGATGTCTATAGATCGTTTATGTATGTCTTTTGTGTTCTCAGCGTTTCCTGCGGAAGTCGCCCGGCGTGGAATTCCACGATCGGCCGAGGTCGTCGGCCTCCAACCGACCTTCGCACACCATCGAGGAGCCGCAACCGGTCCGCCGGAAGCCCCTCGCGCGCATGCGCCGGCCTGACAGCATGTCGGCGTGACTGGAGAGGTGCACAACAACATCGAGGGATCGCCCGGGAACGTGGTCCAGGCGGGGAGCATCGGCTCCGTCCACTTCGGCTCCGCCCCCGCTGCCCGACACGGAGAGCCGGTCCCCGCCGACGCCGAGGAAGCCGCCCTGGACGGGCTTGCCCGCGAGGTCCTGGAGCAGTGGCGTGACGAGGCCAACGTCCGCGGTCTGCGGGAGCGGGTTCCGATGGTGGTCCCGTGGGAGCTGGAGCCGGCCCATGGGAGCAACTCGAACGCGGGGCTCCCCGAACAACTCGGGTTCGAGGAAGTGGTCGCTCGGGTCCGGACGCTCACACCGCACCAGTTGGTGGTCACCGGTCCGGGCGGGGCGGGAAAGTCCTCCCTCGTCGTCCTGATCGTGGTCGAGCTGCTGGAAGCCAGGCTCCTCGGCTCACGGGAGAGCGTCCCGGTCATCCTGTCGATGTCGGACTGGGAGCCGGGGATCAGCATCCAGGACTGGGTCATCAGGCGTATCGGCGAGGACTACGGGCATCTCGTGGCAGGTCTGGATCGGCCCACCGTCGAGTCCCTGGTACGGGATCGGCGGATCGTTCCCGTGCTCGACGGCTTCGACGAGCTGCTGCCGCTGGCCCGCGGCAACGCGGTGGAGGCGCTGAAGCGCGCGCTCGGCACGAAGGACCCTCTGGTTCTGACGTCCCGGCCCGAGGCGTACCAGCACGCCGTGGACTCCTCGCCGGTGCTGCGCGGTGTGCCCGTCCTGCGCGCCCGCCCGGTCCCGCCGCGGGCCGGCAGGGCGTACCTCGCCCAGATGTGTCATCGGGACCGCATCGGCCCCTGGCAGACGCTCTTCGACGCGATGGAGAGCGACCCCGAGGGCCCGGTCGCCACCGCCCTGTCCTCTCCGCTGATGCTCTGGCTCACGGCGACGGTGTACGCGCCGAAGGAGTCCGATCCTCGGGAGCTGCTCGATGCGACGCGGCTGCCCACGCAGGCGGACATCGAGGGCCATCTCCTGGACGGGCTGATCCCGGCCGTCTGTGCGCAGGGGCCGCGACCGTCCTACCTTCCCGGGCCGGTGCGCCGTTGGAGGCCCGACCGCGCGCCCGCGTACTTCCGCTTCCTGGCCGATGACCTGCGCCGCCGGCGCACCCAGGACATCGCTTGGTGGCAGCTGCGGAGCCTGCTGACCGAGCCGGGTGTCTGGGGCGCCGTCGTCCTCGTCGTGGTGGCCGCCTGCGGCACGGCGGTCGGCTACGGGATCGCGGGGCTGGCCGCCCTCCTCGGGGTTGCTCCCCCTCGGCCTGGGATCGGGGTCCCGGAAGTGGGCCAGGCGCTCGGGGCCGTCACCGCGATGGCCGTCATCGCGACGGCGTTCGGACGGGTTTTCACGAGGCATTTGTTCAGCGGCTTCGACAATCGCCCGCGACGGCCGGCGGCCGGAACCGGCGGCCGGCTGTTGCTGGCCGCGTCGGCCGTTGCCACGACGGCCGTCGGCGTGGCCCTGCCCGGCACCACGTCGGCGAGCCTGTGCGTCTTCCTCCTCCCCGTTCTCTCAGGTGTACTCCTGACGCGGTCGACCGAATTCGACATGGCGGCCAGGCCGAGGCAGTTGCTGCGCGACGAGCTCCGGATCGCTCTGGTCGAAGCCGCACTGGTCGCGCCGGCCGTCGCGGGCACCTCGCTGGCGTTCTTCCACTGGCTCAACGGCGATCCGCTGTTGATCGGTGGTGCCCTCGTCGTCAGCTGGTCGTGCTCGGCCGCGGTGCTGATGGCCCTCAGCCGGTGGGGCCGCTGGACCGCCACGTGCCTCGTCCTGGCGGGGAGGCGACGTCTGCCACGGGACGTGCTGGGCTTCCTTGAGGACGGCCGCCGGTTGGGCGTGCTGCGGCGGGTCGGCGGGGTCTACCAGTTCCGGCACGCCGAGTTGAGGTCACGGCTCACCGACGGGGCGCCGGGTGGGTTGCCCGACGATGTAGCAGGGCCGCGCGAGATGGTGCTCAGGAGCAGCGTGCGAAGTCTCGGGGCCCTGCGGGCGTTGGCGTTCGATCTGTTGGCGCCGGTCGTCGTGTTCCTCCTGGTGGTCTCCCCGATGTCCTCGGGATCGGGCTTCCGCGACGACTGGTACCGGACCTGGCTGCTGCTCGTACGCCACGGGTCCGTACTGCTCGGCGCGCTCTGCGTCCTCGTCCTCGGGGCACTGGCCCTGCGGGCTGTCGCGACGCGGCTGCGGATCGACGACGAGGGCGTGGAGCTCGACGGTGGCCGCAGGCTGCGGCTGCGGTGGGACGACGTGGCGGAGGTACGGGTGCTCAGGATCCGATCCCACAGGAACAGGGAGACCGGCTCCCTCGGTCTGATCAGCTCGTACTACCTCGTGATGAGGCCGGTGCCCGGACGGGAGTCACCGCGCTCCCGTACCACCTCGGACGGCTGGGTCCGGGTGTGGGAGCTGGGCCCCACCGAGGTGGTGCCGTTCGACCTGGAGGTCGCGCTGACCCGGTTCGCCGGCGACCGCTGGCGCCGTGACGTCTGAGGCCTCAAGCCTGTGTCCGCCCTGACCATCCGCATTCGTGGTCTGCGGCTGCTCGGACCTCGGATCACCTGGCCTCGTCGCCCGTCGGATGCCTCGGGATTTTCCGCGGAAAATCCC
>NZ_JBSHAP010000116.1:0-29375 GCF_053611565.1 Kitasatospora sp. NPDC054795 | reverse complement strand
CTTGAAGAGATCGGCCCCTCGGGCTCTGGGGTGAGTGACGGGACTCGAACCCGCGGCCACCTGGACCACAACCAGGTGCTCTACCAACTGAGCTACACCCACCATCTGTCCGGTCCGTTCCCGCTCTCGCGTTCCCGTTCCGACAGGAAGAACTCTACAGGATCCGAGAGGGTGCTCGCGCCAGGGTTTCGATCCGGCTGACACGGGCACGTTCTCCGGCCCTCCGGCGGGGTTCCGCCGGGCCGTTCCGGAAGTGGACCGGCCCGGCGGCCCCGGGTTCAGCTCGCCGGGGACCGGTACTTCCCGGCGATCGCCCGCGCCGTGTCGGCGTCCGGGCCGGGCTGCGGGACGAACACCGCCTCGCGGTAGTACCGCAGTTCGTCGATGCTCTCCCGGATGTCGGCGAGCGCCCGGTGGTTGCCGCCCTTCGGCGGGCTGTTGTAGTACGCCTTCGGGTACCAGCGGCGGGCCAGCTCCTTGATCGAGGAGACGTCCACGATCCGGTAGTGCAGGTGCTTCTCCAGGGCCGGCATGTCCCGGGCCAGGAAGCCGCGGTCGGTGGCCACCGAGTTGCCGCAGAGCGGGGTCTTCCCCGCCTCCGGCACGTGCTCGCGCACGTAGGCGAGCACCCGCTCCTCGGCCTCGGCCAGGGTCACGCCCTGCTCCAGCTCCTCCAGCAGCCCGGAGGCGGTGTGCATCTCGCGCACCACCTCGGGCATGTTCGCCAGCGCCTCCGCCGGCGGCCGGATGATGACGTCCACGCCCTCGCCGAGGATGTTCAGCTCGGAGTCCGTCACCAGCACCGCGACCTCGACCAGGGCGTCCCGGCCGAGGTCGAGGCCGGTCATTTCACAGTCGATCCATACCAAACGGTCATTCACACAACTCACCCTACGGCGCGATCACGCGCCGCGGGGACCGGTGGAGCCGAGCGGGGTGCCTCGGCCTGGTGCTCCTCCGGCCCGTCGTGCGTGCCGGGGCCGTCCGGGTGCTCGCCCTCCCGGCCGGCCCGGACCGCATGGCCGTCCCGTCCGGCCCGGACCTCGCGCGCCGCCCGGACGCCCTCGGTCGAGGGCCGGCCGGCCGCCTGGCCGCGGACCTGCGGAGCCCGGGCCTGGCGACCGCGGAGCTCACCCGGCCCGGAGCCCGGCTGCCCGGCCGGGGCCGGCATCCGTCCCGCGGCCGCGCCGTGACCGCGCCCGGCCGCACCGGGTTCGTCCGCGGGACGCTCGGCCGCGCTCCGGTGCCCCTGGCCCTGACCGCGGACCCCCGGCTGCGGGAGACCGTCCTCCGCCGCCGCGTGCTCCGCGGTGCGCGGCGGACGTCCGGTCCCCGCCCCCGGGCCGGCCTGCGGCGGAACCACCGGCGGGCGCAGCGGACCGCGCCCTGCCGCACCCTGCTGCCCGGGGTGCGACTGCTGTGCGGCCTGCTGGTGCGGGTACGGCTGACCGGCCCGGACGTGGAAGGGCTGGCCGGTCGGCGTCCCGACCTGGCCCGGACCGAACCCGCCGGGCTGGCCGTGCGCTCCCGGCTGCCCGTGACCGACCTGCTGCCCCTGCTGCCCCTGCTGGCCGTGCGGCACCGGTTGCCCGTGCTGCCCGACCGCGAGCGGCGCCCCCGGACCGGCCGGGAACGGCTGCGCCGACGGCACACCGTGCGCCCCGCCGAACAGCGGCCCGCCCGCCGGCGCTACCGCGCCCGCCGGGTGCGGCAGCGCTCCCGGCAGCCGCAGGTCGCCGAGCGCACCGGCCGGCGCGCTCGGCTGCTGACCGGGACGGCGGGCCCGGTAGCTGGTCCGGTACGCGGCCGGGGAGACTCCGAGCTGGCGCCGGAAGTGCCCGCGCAGCGCCACCGGCGAACGGAACCCGCACCGGCGCGCGACGTCGTCCACCGACAGCTCCGAGGTCTCCAGCAGCCGCTGTGCCTGGAGCACCCGCTGGGTGATCAGCCACTGCAACGGCGCGCTGCCGGTGAGCGTGCGGAACCGCCGGTCGAAGGTGCGCCGGCTCATGTACGCGCGAGCCGCCAGCACCTCGACGTCGAACTGCTGGTTGAGGTTCTCCAGCGCCCACGTGACCACCTCGGCCAGCGGGTCGTTGCCGATCTCCTCCGGTAAAGACTGATCGATGTACTGGGCCTGTCCTCCGCCGCCGCGGCGGCTCGGCACCACCAGGCGGCGGGCCAGCGCGTTGGCCGCCTCGGCGCCGTGGTCGCTGCGCACCACGTGCAGGCACAGGTCGATGCCGGCGGCGGTGCCGGCGGAGGTCAGCACGTCGCCGTCGTCGACGAACAGCTCGCGCGGGTCGACGTGGACCCGCGGGTAGCGCTTGGCCAGCGTCGGCGCGTACATCCAGTGGGTGGTCGCCGGGCGGCCGTCGAGCAGACCGGCGGCGGCCAGCACGAAGGCGCCGGTGCAGAGCCCGATGATCCGGGCGCCCTCGTGGTGGGCCTTGCGCAGGGCGGTGATCGCCTCGACCGGCGGCGGCTGGGAGATCGAGCGCCAGGCCGGAACGACGATCGTGCCGGCCCGGGCGAGCGCCTCCAGGCCGTACGGGGCGGAGAGGGTCAGGCCGCCGGTGGTGGCCAGCGGACCCTCCTCGCCGGCGCAGACCAGCAGGCGGTAGCGGGGCACCCCGGCGTCCTGGCGGTCCACGCCGAAGACGGAGAGCGGGATGGAGCTCTCGAAGATCGGGGCGCCGCCGAAGATCAGCACGGCGACGGTCTCCCGACGGCGCCGGCCGGACAGCTTGCGCGGGGCGGAGGACGTCATCGGGGTCGGGGAGCCGTTCGCGCCGGGCCCGCCGTGGCCCAGCGGGCCGTGGCCGGAGCCGAGGCCGCCGAGCGGACCGCCGCCCGGGCCGGCGGCGGGGGCGCCGTTCAGGCCCGGGGTGCCGCCGCCGTAGCCGGGGTGGCCGGAATGACCGGCGTGGCCGGGATGGCCTCCGTAGTGGCCGGGATGGGCGAGGTGTCCGGGGTGGCCGGAATAGCCCGGGTGTTCGCCGCCGTAGGACTGGCCGGGACTGACGGGTCCTCGGCTGACGGGCTGTCCGCCGAACGGCGACTGTCCGCCGTAGGGGGACTGGCTCCCGTAGGGCGTCGCCACGCCGTGGTCCGCGGCTGTCGGCGTCGCACCAGGACCGCCGCCGGCGCCCGCCCCGGGGGAGGGCACCGTGGAGTACGAGGAGTGCGAAGCGGCGCCCTGGGGGCCGGAGGTTCGGGTGGTGGCGATCGCGGTGGTGCCAGTGCCTCTCGCGGACCGACCCGCGCCGCCGGCCGCCGCCTGGCCGCTGTCAGGACCCGCGTCGCTCCTGCTCACCCTGCTCAAGGCGCTCAAGCCCCCTCGGTGGTGTGGTGTGGGTGGTGCGGCACTGCTGGCCAAGATCGAAATCTATCGGGTGGACCATTGCCGTTGTGACAAGTTCACCATCCGACGCTATGTCGACATGGCAATTTGGCGTGATGCATTCGATCACGAAGCGTGGCACCCGTCGACCTTTCTGGGAAGAGGGCCGGGGCAACGGTGGCTGGTTGTCGCGGGACGGTTCCTGGGGCGTCCGGCTCCGGTGCGCCCGGCCGGCTGGTCTGGGCTGCGGATTTGCCCAAGCGGGAGGCATCGGCGCGAAATTGACCGAAAATCGGCGGTGCACGAGGGGGCGCACGGGGAGAAGTCGTGCGCCTCCCAGGCTTCATCCGGCCAAGCCCAGAACGGGGGAACCGGGAACCGGACCGCCGGGTTACGGTCCTGCCGTGAACACCAGCAGCCGGCTCGAACGGGCCAACGACAACGCCGCCGCCTTCTGGCTCGCCCAAGCCCGCGTCCACGGCTGGCAGTCCCGCACCCGCCCGGGGCTGACCGCGGTCCGGTGCGCCCGGACCCCGGACGACGCGCACCGCATCGTGGTGACCCGCCCCTACGACGAACCAGCGGCCTTGGCGCAGGAGTTGGCGGACCTGATGGCCGAGTGGTCGACCATACGCTGCACCGTGGAGGACCCGTACGACGGGCTCGACCTCACGGGCCTCGGGGCCGCCCGGATGCCGCTCATGCCAGTGATGGTCCGGGATCCGGGCCCGGTCGAAGGCACGACCGCCGTCCTGCCCGCGGTCTCGGAGGCGCGCGGAGGCGGGGTCCTGACGGTGGATGAGGCGCGGGACGGCGACAGCTTCGCCATGGTCGAGCGGGCCATCGTGGAAGGCTTCCCGCTGCCCGCCCGACAGCCCTGTGTCCGGGGCGGAGCCCTCCCGGAGCAACTGCTGGACGTACCCGGCTGGCGGGGCTGGCTCGGCCGCGTCGACGGCGCGGTGGCGGGCACCTGCCTCACCTATGACGACGGCCGGGCCACCGGCGTGTACTGGGTCGCCACCCTGCCCGACCGGCGCGGCCGGGGCGTGGCCGACGCCGTCCTCCGGACCGCGCTGGCCCACGCACACCCGGACCGCCCGGCCACCCTGGTCGCCACCTCGCTCGGCGAACCGCTCTACCGCAAGCTCGGCTTCGTCGAGCAGGCCCGCACCTGCTGGTGGACCCGCACGTCGGCGGCGCCGGTGGGGTAGCCGGAGCGGTGCGGTGCGGTGGCTGCCGGGTGCGGGTGCGGGTGCGGGCGCGCCGGTGCTGGGGCGCGGTGGGGACGGCGGGGACGGCGGGATGTGAAGGGGGCGGCCGGGCGCTACTGGGCGGCCGCCACGGCGGCTGCGGACACGGTGGTCGCCGAGCGCGATACGGACGATGCGGACGATGCCGTGCCGGGCGCAACGGTGTGGGCGACCGGGGTGGGTGCGGCCCCGTCGGGCCTCGGGCGGACGGCCGTGGCTGCGGTCGTGGCCGCGATCGTGGCTTTGGCCGTCGCTGTGATCGGTGCGGGGCGGAGGCCGTCCGAGGCCGGGCCCGGTCTGCCGGCCGCCCGGGTCCCGGAGTCCGCTCCGGTGTCCGTGCGGGCCTCGGCGATCACGGCAAACCCGCCTGATCGGTTTCGGACACCGAGCCCGCCCGCGGGGGCGGGCTCGCCGGCCGGCCCGGCCGTTGCGGAAACGGATGCGCTCGGGCCGTCCAGGGCGGCCATCGCGGGATGTGCGCCGGACCGTGCGCCGAGCAGCGCCGTCGCGTAGCCCGGCATCCCCGCTGCCGTCTTCCGGAGCGGCCCGTCGGAGCGGACGCCCGGTCGGGGCGAGGGCGCGTTCCGTGCGGCGAGGACCTGGCCGACCGCCTCCGGCAGACCGGCCGCCTTCAGCGTCGGCCGGTAGCCGCTCTCCGCCCACGGCCGCCCGTGGTGCAGCCAGACGCTGCGCAGTCCGGTCAGTTCGGCACCGGCGATGTCGGCGGGTGCGTGGTCCCCGATCATCCAGGTGTGGTCGGCCCAGTCCCCGGTGGGTGCGATGCCGCACCGTTGGGCGGCCATCTCGAAGATCAGCGGGTCCGGTTTGACGCAGTCGGCCTCCTCGGAGATGACCCAGCCGTCGACCAGCGGGCCCAGTCCGGTCCGCCGGATCTTCTCCAACTGCGGCCGGGTGCCGCCGTTGCTGACGATCCCGAGCGTCCACCCGGCCGTCCGGGCGGCCCGCAGCGCCTCGATGTGCCGGGGCGGGCAGTGGATATGGGAGTTGATGCCGCGTCGGTAGTGGGCAATCAGGAAGTCGGCGGAGACGTCCAGCCCGTAGCGGCGCCGGACCGCCGACAGTACGGTGCTGCGCGGAACGTATCCGCCGCCGTCGAGGGTGACGAACCACTCGAGGTCGCCCGGCGGGAGATCGTGTTCGGACAGGAAGTCCTGCGCCCAGGCCCGGTAGGCGGCGTCCCGGGGCAACAGGGTGTTGTCGAGGTCGAACAGGAGCAGGGGCATGCCAAGCATGGTGCCAGCGGCCGAGCCTATGCACCTGGCAAATGCCAGACGGCGTCGCGAAGCCGTACGGAGTGGCCGAAACGGCCTCCGTGCGCCTGCGGCGGGCGGTGACGCGCGGGCCGTCCGGGACTGTTGGGGCAGGTCGGACGTCACGGTTCGCGACGCACCGCAACGGATCGTCGCCGATCCATGACAGTCCGGTCACGGTGTCCCGTGGGGCTGTTGCGCCGCCCGGTCCGCTCAGTCAAGCTCCAGGGAACCTCCTTTCCGGAGGGGGCGCGATCGCCTGTGGGCGGGGCGCACTGCCTCAGCGGGCGCATCCCCCTTTCGCGGGAACAACGTCGCTCAGGGGCTTCCTCGCTGGGCGGGGCCCCAGGCCCGTCGTACTCTGAAAGGAACAGGTCACATACGGTGCTGCGCGGCGCAGACCGACGTCATCCCGTGGGCGGGCCTGCTGCCCGGGCAGCGTTGTTCTCCTCTCCTGTCGGCCCCTCTCCATCGAAGAGCCGTGAGCCATGGCTGGTTTTGAGCCTCCCCGACCGGTCGAACCGGACACCCCCCGCAGCGTGGGCCCGGCGGGCGGGTCTGCCTGCGACCGTCCCGACGGACCGGCCGACGTCCGTGCCGACCGGCAGGGCGACGACGGCCGTGATCGCCGCAGTGGCAACCTCGGTGAGGGCCGCGAAGGCGGTCTCGACGACGACCGTGACGACGACCGCGAGGGTGGCCACGGCGACGGTCGCCGGGACGGTCGCGGGGACGGCGGCGCGGGCGGGTCTGCCGGCCCGCGAGCCGATGAACGATTCGACGAACGAGCCGATGGACGAGCTGACGCGCGCGCCGAGGCCCCGGGCCGCGTCCCGGGCGTACGGACGGGACGCGAGCGAGCCGACGCCGCCGAGGAACCCGAGGCGGCCGGAGCGGCCCGTGCGGCCCGGCCGACCGACGTGGCGCAGCCGACCGGCGTGGCCCGGCCGGCAGAGCCAGGGGAGTCCGGCCCGGGGCGTGACGGCCCGCCGGGCTTCGCGCGCGCTCTGCGCGGCCTCGCCCGTCGGGGCAGCCTCGCCCGCCGTGAGCGCCATGGGCCCCGCCAGCGGCGTGGCGAACCCCCGGCCGACCCCGCCGGGTCTCCGGTGACGGGCCGCCTGGGCCCGGGTGCCGAGCATCCGGAGGCGGCTGCCAGCGCGGCCGGCCCGCTGGGTGGCCACGCCGAGCCGTCCGGGCAGGAAGCCCCGGCGCCGTCCCTCGACCCGGTGTTCCAGCACGGTGTGGTGGTCGGCTTCGACGGCTCGCTGTCGAGCGAGCGCGCTCTCGCCTACGCCGTCGGCATGGCGCGCCGTTCGCAGTGCGGTCTGGTGATCGTGCACGTCGCCAACCGTCTGCCCGCCACCGTCTGGGCAGGCTGCGAGCCACCCGTCTTCGTCGACCTCCCCGACCACCGGACCGAGGTCCTCGGCCTGGAGCTCGCCTGCGCGGACTTCCTCACCGGGGTGCCGTGGATCCTGGTCGAGCGCGGCGGGGACATCTGCCACGAGATCGAGGAGGTCGGTCGTGAGTACGCCGCCGACGCGATCGTCGTCGGCACGACGCACGGCCTGCTCGGCAAGATCTTCGGCTCGGTCTCCGGACGGCTGGCGCGGCGGGCCAACCGTCCGGTGATCGTGATCCCCTGAGGTCTCTCGTTCCTGAGGCTTCTCACGAAGCCTCCCCGAGGTCTCCTCCTGCTGCCTCCTCCATCGTCGGGCTCCCCAACTCTGTGTGCGGGGAAGCGCGTTGAGTGGTACGTGGCCCGGTGGGCGCGGCTCAGGAGGTGACCATCAGGGTGTGGTCGTCACGAACCGACGCCGAGTTCCCGGGCGATGAGCATGCGCTGGACCTCGGACGTGCCCTCCCCGATTTCCAGGATCTTGCAGTCGCGCCAGAAGCGGGCGACCGGGAATTCGTTCATGAAGCCGTACCCGCCGTGGATCTGGGTCGCCTCGCGGGCGTTGTCGACGGCGGCCTCGGACGAGTACAGCTTCGCGATCGCGGCCTCCTTCTTGAACGGTTCACCGTGCAGCAGCCGGGAAGCGGCGTCCCGCCAGGCCAGGCGGGAGGTGTGGGCGCGCAGCTCCATGTCGGCAAGCTTGAACTGGATGGCCTGGTTGGCGCCGATCGGCCGGCCGAAGGCCCGGCGCTCGCCGGCGTACTTCACGGACTCGTCGACGCAGCCCTGGGCCAGGCCGGTGGCCAGGGCTGCGATCGCGATGCGGCCCTCGTCGAGGATCCGCAGGAACTGGGCGTAGCCTCGGCCACGCTCGCCCAGCAGGTTGGCCGCGGGAACGCGGCAGTCGGTAAAGGACAGTTCGCGGGTGTCGGATGCGTTCCACCCGACCTTCGAGTACTTCTTCGAGACCTGGAATCCGGGGGTCCCGGTGGGCACGATGATGGAGGAGATCTCCCGCGCAGGCGAGCGGAATTCGCCCTCTTCACTCGAACGAGCGATCGGTTCGGTGAGTGCGGTGACGGTGACCAGACCGGTGATGTCGGTACCGGAGTTGGTGATGAAGCACTTGGTCCCGTTGATGACCCACTCGTCGGTGGCCTCGTCGTAGCGCGCCGTGGTGCGGGTGGCCCCCGCGTCCGACCCGCCCTCCGGCTCGGTGAGGCCGAAGGCGCCGAGGAGTTCGCCCGAGGTCAGCCGGGGCAGCCACGTGCGCTTCTGCTCCTCGGTGCCGAACCGGTAGATCGGCATCGCGCCGAGCGAGACGGCGGCCTCCAGGGTGATCGCCACCGAGGAGTCGACGCGGGCGAGTTCCTCCAGGGCGAGGCCGAGGGCGAAGTAGTCCCCGCCCATGCCGCCGTACTCCTCCGGGAAGGGCAGGCCGAAGAGCCCCATCCGACCCATCTCCCGGACGATCTCGTAGGGGAACTCCTCCCGCTCGTAGAACCCGCCGATCTTCGGCGCCACCACGTCCTGGGCGAACTCGGCGACGGTGCGCCGCAGTTCCTCGTACTCGCTGCTGAGCCTGTGGTCGAGCATGGTGATCCTCCTGGCGCCCGGCCGGGTCGGCCGCGGACGTGAGCGGGGTGACCGGCGTCCGTCGGACGGTGTGACGGACGCGCGGTGTGATGTGAGGGACGGGAGTCGGGCGGTGCGGGTGGTGCGCGGCGCCGGCCGGGTTGCGGGCGGTCGGCGCCGGGACGGGTGCGGGCGGGTCAGCTCCCGGTGGAGCCGAGCAGCGCCTGGACGGCACGGGAGGGACTCGGGCGGCCGAGGCGCTCGGCCATCCAGCCGCTGGTCGCGACGAGCGCGCGCAGGTCGACGCCGGTCCGGACGCCGAGCCCGTGCAGCATCCAGACCAGGTCCTCGGTGGCCAGGTTGCCGGTGGCGCTCTTCGCGTACGGGCAGCCGCCCAGGCCGCCCGCCGAGGCGTCCACCGTGGTGACGCCCTCGCGCAGTGCCGCCAGGGTGTTGCTGAGCGCCTGGCCGTAGGTGTCGTGGAAGTGCACGGCGAGCCGGTCGACCGGGACGCCGGCCCGCGCGAAACCCTCCAGCAGGGCGGTGACCTGGCCCGGAGTGGCCACCCCGATGGTGTCACCGAGGCTCAGCTCCGCGCAGCCCTGCTCCAGCAGCTGCACGCCGTACCGGACCACCTGGTCGACCGGGACGGGGCCCTCCCACGGGTCGCCGAAGCACATCGAGAGGTAGCCGCGGACCGCGACCCCGGCCTCGGTGGCCCGGGCCACGACCGGGCGGAACATCGCCATGGCCTCGTCCGCCGAGCGGTTGAGGTTGCGGCGGGCGAAGGTCTCGGTGGCGCTGGCGAACACCGCGATGTCGGAGGCGTGGTGGGCGAGTGCGCGGTCCAGGCCGCGCTCGTTGGGCACCAGCACCGGCAGCCGCAGGCCGGGGTGGCGCTCCGGCAGACCGGCGAGCCGGGGGAACAGCTCCTCCGCGTCGGCCAGCTGCGGTACCCATTTCGGGTGAACGAAGCTGGTGGCCTCGACGGTGCGCAGCCCGGCGGCCGCGAGCCGGGCGATGAACTCGGCCTTCACCTCGACCGGCACCGAGGACTTCTCGTTCTGCAGGCCGTCGCGCGGTCCGACCTCGTGGATCCGGACCTCCTCGGGCAGACCGGGGGCGCGGACCGGGTCGGGCAGGCCCAGGTCGAGGGCGTCGGGCTCGCGGGCGGTGGCGGTGGCGGGGGTGGTCACGACCGGACCTCCGCGGGCTCGGCGGGGGCGGCGACCGGATCGGCCGCCGGGTCCACGGCCGCCGGGTCCACGGCTGCCGGGTCCATGGCCGGGGTGACCACGACCAGCAGGTCCTCCATCGCGACGGTGGCGCCGGCGACGGCCCGCAGTTCGCTCACCACGCCGTCGTGCGGTGCGGCGATCACGTGCTCCATCTTCATGGCCTCCAGCACGAGCAGGGGCTGCCCCTTGCGGACCGTCTCGCCCGCCGTGGTCTTGACGACGGTCACGGTGCCGGGCATCGGGGCGGTGAGGGCGCCGTGGTGCGCCCCGGCCCCGGCGGCGCTCTCGACGACCGGGTCGTAGGCGTGCAGCGGCCAGGCGTCGCCCTCGATGCCGAGCCAGGTCACCGGTCCGGCGGCGAGGCCGGGGGTGGCATCGGTGGCCAGTGAGAACGTGGTGCGGAGGCCGTCGACGGTCAGGTGCAGCCGGTCGCCGGCCAGGGTCGCGCGGGCGCGGTGCGCGGGGCCCTCGTCGAGCCGGAGCTCCACCTCGCGGGTGGTCCCGGCGGAATTGTCAGTGGCATCGGCTACGTTGCCCGCAGTGATCGAACGGATGCGCACCGCCACCGGGTCCTGGCCGGGGGTACGGAGTCGGTGGGTGGTCCAGGCGGGGGTGCCGCCCAGGCGCCAGCCGGAGGGAAGGGAGAACGGGTCGGTCCAGCCGTCGGGGTCGGCGGCCGGGGTGAGTTCCAGGTGCCGTGCCAGTGCGGCCGCGCAGTAGAGGAGGTGAGCGGGTGACGGCGCTTCGACCGCCGCGGTCGCGTCCGCCGCAGCCGCGTCCGGGGTGATCGCGTTCACGGGGGAGTGCGGCGAGGTGAGCAGGGCCGGCTGCTCCTGGGCCGTCCGCTCCACCAGGCCGGTGTCCAATCGGCCGGCGGCGACCTCGGGGTGTGCGAGCAGCCGGCGCAGGAAGCCGGTGTTGGTGGTGATGCCCAGGATGCGGGTGTCGGCCAGCGCCGCGCGGAGCCGGCGCAGCGCGGTCGGGCGGTCGGGCCCGTACGCGATGACCTTGGCGAGCATGGGGTCGTAGGCGCTGGTGACGACGGTTCCGGCGGCCACTCCGGAGTCGACGCGGATGCCCTCGCCCCGGGGCTCGTCCAGGGTGAGGATGCGGCCGCCGGTGGGCAGGAAGTCCCGTTCCGGGTCCTCGGCACAGATGCGGGCCTCGATGGCGTGGCCCAGGAAGGAGACGTCGGACTGGGTGAAGGAGAGCGGTTCGCCGGCGGCGACGCGCACCTGCCACTCGACCAGGTCGAGCCGGGCCGAGTCCGCGCCGACCGCGACGGCGAGCTCGGTGACGGGGTGTTCCACCTGGAGACGGGTGTTCATCTCCATGAAGAAGAAGTCCCGCACCCCGTCGGCGTCGGAGGCGGCGTCAGGGGCGTCCGGGTCGATGCCGGGGACGATGAACTCCACGGTGCCGGCACCGGTGTAGCCGCAGGACTCCGCGGCGCGGACGGCCGCGGCGCCCATCGCGGCGCGGGTCTCGGCATTGAGGAGAACGGAGGGAGCCTCTTCGATCACTTTCTGGTGGCGGCGCTGCAGGCTGCATTCGCGCTCGCCGAGGTGGACGGTGGTGCCGTGGGCGTCGGCCAGCACCTGCACCTCGATGTGGCGCGGCCGGTCGACCCAGCGCTCCAGCAGCAGGGTGTCGTCGCCGAAGGCGGTGCGGGCGACGCGGCGGGCGGCGGCGATCTCGGTGGGCAGGTCGGCGCGGTCCCGCACGAGCCGCATGCCCTTGCCGCCACCGCCGGCGGACGGCTTGAGCAGCACCGGGTAGCCGATCTCGTCGGCGGCGGCGACGAGTTGATCGTCGGTGGGCGCGGTGGCCTGGCTGCCGGGGACCACCGGGACACCTGCGGCCCGGACGGCCTCCTTGGCATTGATCTTGTCGCCCATCAGCTCGACCGCACCGGGAGGAGGTCCGATGAAGGCGAGGCCCGCGTCGGCGCAGGCGCGGGCGAAGCCGGGGTTCTCGGCGAGGAAGCCGTAGCCGGGGTGGACGGCCTGGGCACCGGTGCGGCGGGCGGCGTCGAGGATCCGGTCGGTCCGCAGGTAGGTCTCGGCCGCCGAGCTGTCGCTGCGGTCGGCCGGGCCGAGCCGGACCGCGACATCGGCCTCGCGGACGTGCGGCGCGTCGGCGTCCGCGTCGCTGAACACGGCGACCGAGCGGATGCCGAGCCGCCGCAGGGTGCGGATCACCCGGAGGGCGATCTCGCCGCGGTTGGCGACCAGAACTGTGTCGAACATGGGAGGCGTTCCTCCGGGTCGAGGGGAGCCGTACGAAGGAGGTGGCGGTGGGCGGTCGGGGCGCCGGCCCGGGTGGGCCGGCGCTGCGGGGAGTCACACCCGGAAGGGAGGGGTCACGGACGCAGGGGTGACACGAGGCGGGATCACATGCGGAAGACGCCGTACGGAGCGGGCGGTGCCAGCGGGGCGTTGGCGCAGGCGGTGAGCGCGAGACCGACGACGGTGCGGGTGTCCATCGGGTCGATCACACCGTCGTCCCAGAGCCGGGCGGTGGCGTAGTAGGCGTTGCCCTGGCGCTCGTACTGCTCGCGGACGGGGCGCTTGAACTCCTCCTCCGCCTCGGCCGGCCACTGATCGCCGTGCGCCTCCAGCTGGTCGCGGCGGACGGTGGCGAGGACGGAGGCCGCCTGCTCGCCGCCCATCACGGAGATCTTGGCGCCCGGCCACATCCACAGGAAGCGAGGTGAGTAGGCCCGGCCGCACATCGAGTAGTTGCCGGCCCCGTACGAGCCGCCGACCACCACGGTCAGCTTCGGGACGCGGGTGCAGGCGACGGCGTTGACCATCTTGGCGCCGTGCTTGGCGATGCCGCCCGCCTCGTACTGCCGGCCGACCATGAACCCGGTGATGTTCTGGAGGAAGAGGAGGGGGATGCCGCGCTGGTCGCACAACTCGATGAAGTGGGCGCCCTTGACGGCCGACTCGGAGAACAGCACGCCGTTGTTGGCGACGATGCCGACCGGGTGGCCGTGGATCCGGGCGAAGCCGGTGACCAGGGTGGCGCCGTACTCCGCCTTGAACTCGGCGAACCGGCTGCCGTCCACCAGGCGGGCGATCACCTCGCGCACGTCGTAGGGCGTGCGCGGGTCGACCGGCACGGCGCCGTACAGGCCCGCCGGGTCGACGGCCGGCGGCTCGACCGGGGTGAGCGGCCACGGCCTGGCCTCGCGCGGGCCGAGCCCGGCGACGATCGTGCGGACGATGGAGAGGGCGTGGGCGTCGTCCTCGGCCAGGTGGTCCGTCACGCCCGAGGTGCGGGAGTGCAGCTCGCCGCCGCCCAGCTCCTCGGCGGTGACCACCTCACCGGTGGCGGCCTTCACCAGCGGCGGGCCGCCCAGGAAGATCGTGCCCTGGTTGCGGACGATCACGGCCTGGTCGCTCATCGCCGGGACGTACGCGCCACCGGCCGTGCACGAGCCGAGCACCGCGGCGATCTGCGGGATGCCCGCGGCGGAGAGCCTGGCCTGGTTGTAGAAGATCCGGCCGAAGTGGTCGCGGTCCGGGAAGACCTCGTCCTGCATCGGGAGGAAGGCGCCGCCGGAGTCCACCAGGTAGACGCAGGGCAGCCGGTTCTCCAGCGCGACCTCCTGGGCGCGCAGGTGCTTCTTCACCGTCATCGGGTAGTAGGTGCCGCCCTTGACGGTGGCGTCGTTGGCGACCACCACCACCTCGCGTCCGGCGACCCGGCCGATTCCGGCGATCACTCCGGCCGCGGGCGCCGCGCCGTCGTACATCCCGTCGGCGGCCAGCGGGGCCAGCTCCAGGAAGGGGGAGGCCGGATCGAGCAGGGTGTCCACCCGGTCGCGGGGCAGCAGCTTTCCGCGGGAGGTGTGCCGGGCGCGGGCCTTGGCACCGCCGCCCAGGGCGGCCGCGTCGAGCTTCGCGCGCAGCTCGGCGACCAGGGCCCGGTGCGCTTCGGTGTTCGCGCGGTAGGCCTCGGAGCCCGGGTCGACGGAGCTGCCGAGCCGGGGCGCCGGTGCGGCGGCCGCGGACGGTGCGGCGCCGGGCGCGGCAGTGCCGGCCGCTGCGCCGAGCCGGAAGCCGGTGGATGTTCCGGCGGTTGAGATGACCATTCCCAAGAGCTCCCTTGCCCTCGGCACCAGGTGGGCAGCCGGGTGCGTCCGCCCGTGATCGCCACGTTAATTAACGTTAACTTACGCGCCCAGGTTAACGGCCGATAACCCGACTGTCTACGATGGACGGCATGTCGAACGTCCCCGCCGCCTCCGCGCTCCCCCGCCGCGACCAGATCCGCCGGGAGGCCGCGAGGCTGTTCGCGGCCCGGGGCTTCCTCGGTGTGGGGGTGGACGAGATCGGCAAGGCGGTCGGGATCAGCGGTCCCGGGCTCTACCGCCACTTCGCCGGCAAGGACGCGATGCTCGCGGACCTGCTGATCGGCATCAGCGAGCGCCTGCTGGACGAGGGGCGCCGCCGGGCCGGTGGCGGCGAAGGCCCGGCCGCCGCGCTGGACGCGCTGATCAGCGGCCACGTCGACTTCGCCCTGGACGACCGGGACCTGATCACCCTGCACGACCGGGAGCTGCTGAACCTCAAGGAGGAGGACCGGCGCACCGTCCGCCGGCTCCAGCGCGGCTACGTCGAGCTGTGGGTGGACGTGGTCCGGCAGGCCTACCCGCCGCTGGCCGGCTCCGCCGCCGAGCCGGTGGCGCGGGCCGCCGTGCACGCCGTCTTCGGCCTGATCAACTCGACCCCGCACAGCCTCGGCCCGAACCCCGACCATGGCGAGCGCGTCGCCCTCCAGCGCGACGGCATGGCCGCCCTGCTCCACGCCCTCGCCCACGGCGCGTTCGCGGCGGCCGCGGAATCGGCGGGCGTCCCCGCCGGCGGTTCGGCGTCCGCGGGCGTTTGAGGCGCTCGGCGGCAGTCCGTCCGGAGACCTGGTCCCAAAGGGTGACGCCCGGCCCGTCCCCGGCCGCTGGGCGCGCGAGGGATCGTCGGCGATCCTGGAGACGGCCGGGGGAGTGGGCCGTTCGAGTGGTCGCCCGGGAATCACCGCAGGCCGTCGGCTGTTGGCCAGTCCGCCGGGCCGGATGATCGGGGCTCCCCCTGGCCGGCCCCGAACCCCTCCGGCTCGGAAACGCCATGGCGGCCACCCGACGAAATGGTTAGCATCCCTAAATATGCCTGAGACTCACGGATCCACGGTGGAGCAATCCCCGAGCGGCCCCCCGGCCCCCGGCCCGACCCCGGAGGTTCCCGCCGACAGCCCGCGGACCGCCGGGAACACCGGTCCGGCCGCGGAGGCCGCCCAAGGTGCCGAGGCGGCCGGCTGGCTGCACCGTCTGGTCGGCTACAGCTGGCGGTCCCGGCGCAGCCTGCTGCTCGCGTTCGGCGCCTCGCTCCTCGGCATGGCCGTCACCGCGCTGGTGCCGCTGGTCACCAAGCTGATCATCGACGACGTCATCATCGCCCACACCCGTTCGCTGGCCCCCTGGGCGGTGGTGCTGCTGCTCGCCGCCCTCGTGGTCTTCGGCTGCACCCAGGTCCGCCGCTACTACGGCGGCCAGCTCGCGGTCGACGTCCAGCACGACATGCGCAGCGACCTGTTCCGCTCGCTCGGCCGGCTCGACGGCCACCGCCAGGACCGGCTGGACACCGGTCAGGTGATCGGGCGGGCGACCTCCGACCTCCAGCTGGTCAACGGCCTGCTCTCGATGCTGCCGATGATGACCGGCTACCTGCTGATGTTCCTCATGTCGCTGGCCGTGATGGTCTGGCTGTCCCCGCCGCTCACCCTGGTCGCCCTGGTCATGGCCCCCGCGCTGTGGTGGGTCTCGGTGCTCAGCCGCAAGCGCCTCTTCCCCGCCACCTGGGCCGCCCAGCAGGAGGCGGCCGCCGTCGCGGGCGTGGTGGACGGCGCGATCGGCGGCGTCCGCGTGGTCAAGGGCTTCGGACAGGAGGCGCAGGAACTCGACAAGCTGGAGGCGGCCTCCCACAACCTCTTCGCGGCCCGGCTCCGGTCGATCCGGCTGAACGCCCGGTACAACCCGGCGATGCAGGCGATCCCGGCGCTCGCCCAGGTCGGCGTCCTCGCCTTCGGCGGCTGGCTGGCCGTCGACGGCCGGGTCACGCTGGGGACCTTCGTCGCCTTCTCCACCTACGTCGCCCAGATGACCGGCCCGGTGCGGATGATGACCATGGTCATCACCGTCGGCCAGCAGGCCCGGGCCGGCGTCGAGCGCGTCCTGCAGCTGATCGACGAACGCCCGCTGGTCCAGGAGCGCCCGGACGCCCGCACCCTGGACCTCGCGCACGGTGGCTCCCCGGCCGGCGCCCCGGCGATCGGCACCACCGCCGACGCTGCCGCCCCCGTCGGCCCGCGGACCCCCGACGTCGTCCTGGAATTCGACCGGGTCGAGTTCCGCTACGACCCCGAGCACCCCGCCCCCGTCCTGCACGGCCTCAGCCTGAAGCTGGCCCCCGGCGAGACCCTCGCTCTGGTCGGCGCCTCCGGCTCCGGCAAGTCGACGGTGGCCCAGCTGGTGCCCCGCTTCTACGACCCCGCCTCCGGCACCGTCCGCCTGTACGGCCACGACCTGCGCGACCTCACCCTGGACTCGGTCCGCGCGACGGTCGGCATCGTCCCCGAGGAGAGCTTCCTCTTCTCCGAGTCGGTCCGCACCAACATCGCCTACGGCCGTCCGGACGCGACGGACGAACAGGTGGTCGCCGCAGCCCGCGCCGCCCAGGCCGACGAGTTCGTCCGCGCGCTGCCGGACGGCTACGACACCAAGGTCGGCGAGCAGGGCCTGACCCTCTCCGGCGGCCAGCGCCAGCGCATCGCACTGGCCCGGGCGATCCTCACCGACCCCCGGATCCTGCTGCTGGACGACGCCACCTCGGCAGTGGACCCGCAGATCGAGGCGGAGATCCACGACGCGCTGCGCTCGGTGATGACCGGCCGCACCACGCTGCTGATCGCCCATCGCCGCTCGACCCTCCAACTCGCCGACCGGATCGCCGTCCTGGAGCGAGGCCGACTGCTGGACCTCGGAACGCACGAGGAACTCGAAGCCCGATGTCCCCAGTACCGGGCCCTGATCACCGACCCCGAGGCCGGCTCCGCCGACCGGCACTCCACCCCCGAACCGGCATCCGATGAACCGGCGTCCGATGAACCGGCGTCCCCGGCGGCGGCCCCGGCGAAGCCCGGACGGGCAACCGGGCAGCGGGCCGCCGACGGCACTCCCACCGACGGCACTTCCACCGACGGCGCTCCCGGCACCGCCGGGACCGACGACACTGCCGGAACCCGGGCCACTCCCGGGACCGACGACACTGCCGGAACCCGGGCCACTCCCGGAACCGACGACACCGCGGGAACCCCCGGAACCCGGACGACCCCCGTCCTCCCCACCCCCGCCCTGACCAAGGCCGCCCGCACCGCCGACCCCGACCTGCTGGACCGGGTCGCGGCCCTGCCGCCGGCCTCCGACACGCCGGACGTCCCCCGCGCCGAGGCCGAGGCCGGCGACCCCGACTTCACCCTGCGCCGCCTGCTGCGCTCCTTCCGCACCCCGCTGCTCATCGCCCTCCTGCTGGTAGCCCTGGACGCGGCGGCCGGACTGGTGCTGCCGGTGCTGATCCGGCACGGCATCGACGACGGCGTCCGCAAGGGCCTGATGTCCGGCGTCGCGGTCGCCGCGCTCACCGCACTCGTCGTGGTGCTGCTGGACTGGGTGGTGCAGGGCGCGGAGAACCGGGTCAGCGGCCGTACCGGCGAGCGCGTCCTCTACACGCTCCGGCTCAAGATCTTCGCCCACCTCAACCGGCTCGGCCTGGACTACTACGAGCGCGAGCTGACCGGCCGGATCATGACCCGGATGACCACCGACCTGGACTCGCTGACCTCCTTCCTCCAGACCGGCATGGTCACCGCGGTGGTCAGCCTGCTGACCTTCGCCGGGATCTTCGCCGCCCTGCTGATCATCGACGCCGGCCTGGCCCTGGTGGTCTTCGCCGTCCTGCCGCTGCTGGTGATCGCCACCCTGGTGTTCCGCAAGAAGTCCAAGGACCAGTACGAGCGCTCCCGCGACCTGATCGGCACCGTCAACGCCGACCTCCAGGAGAACGTGGCCGGCATGCGGATCGTCCAGGCGTTCCGCCGCCTGGACACCAACACCGACCGCTTCGTGGCCCGGGGCATCGCCTACCGCGAGGCCCGGGTCAGGGCCCAGCTCTACATCTCGCTGTACTTCCCGTTCGTCCAGTTCCTCTCCAGCGTGGCCGCCGCGCTGGTGCTGATCGTCGGCGCGGCCCGGGTCGACGCCGGGACGCTGACGGTCGGCGCGCTGGTCGCGTACCTGCTCTACATCGACCTGTTCTTCGCGCCGGTCAACCAGCTGTCCCAGGTGTTCGACGGGTACCAGCAGGCCTCGGTGGGCCTCGGCCGCATCCGCGAGCTGCTGCGCACCCCGACCACCACCGCCGAGGCGGCCGACCCGGTCCCCGTGGTCAAGGGCCTGCGCGGCGAGATCTCCTTCGAGGGCGTCGGCTTCGCCTACAACGGCGGTGCGGACGGCGCCCCGACCGTGCTGAGCGGCGTGGACCTGCACATCCCGGCCGGGCAGACGGTGGCGCTGGTCGGCGAGACCGGCGCCGGAAAGTCGACGCTGGTGAAGCTGGTCGCCCGGTTCTACGACGCGACGGAGGGCACCGTCCGCGTGGACGGGGTCGACCTCACCCGCTACGACCTGGCGCAGTACCGCCACCGCCTGGGTGTGGTGCCGCAGGAGGCGTACCTGTTCGCGGGCACGGTCCGCGAGGCCATCGCCTACGGCCGGCCGGGCGCCTCGGCGGCCGAGGTGGAGGCGGCGGCCCGGGCGGTCGGCGCGCACGACATGATCGTCCGGCTCTCGGGCGGCTACGACCACGAGGTGGCCGGCCGCGGGCGCAACCTCTCGGCGGGGCAGCGCCAGCTGATCGCGCTGGCCCGGGCGGAGCTGGTAGACCCGGACATCCTGCTGCTCGACGAGGCCACCGCCGCGCTCGACCTGGCCACCGAGGCCGCGGTCAACCAGGCCGCGGACCGGCTCAGCGGCGGACGGACCACCCTGGTCATCGCCCATCGCCTGACCACCGCCGAGCGTGCCGACCGGGTGGTCGTGCTGGACCACGGCCGGGTGGTCGAGGACGGCACGCACGTCGAACTGCTCGCCCTGGGCGGCACCTACAGTCGGCTCTGGCAGGCGTTCATCGCCGACGGCCACCCGGCGGCCGAGGCCGTCACCGCCGGATAGGCCGCCCCGCACCCGGGCCGGGGGCGGCGTCGAGCCGGCCCCCGGCCGGGCCGCGATCCCGAACCTCTGCGATCTCGAACCTCTGCGACGCCGAAACCTCTGCGACGCCGAACCTCCACGCCCCGCCCGGCGGTCCTTCACGTGCGAACCGTCAGGCGGCGATCAGCGAGGCCAGCAGTCCCGAGGCGTCGATCCCGCGCGGCAGGTCGCTCACCTGCCCGTCGCCGACCTCGACCACCCGCCAGCCGGAGCCGTCCGCCCGGCTGGCGAGGTCGGTGGTGACGAAGCGGCAGCCGAGCCGGCGGACCAGCGCCGGGACATCGGTGAGGTCGGGTTCGACGGTCCGGCGCGGGCCGTCCGGGTGCGGCCCGACCAGGACGGGCCGGCCGTCCAGCCACCACACCCGGGCCTCCACGGGCCGCCCGCCGCTGCCCGGCGCGTCGCCGTCGGCGCGTTCCGGGCCGACCGCACCGGCGGCACCGGACACCCCGCTCGCACCGGACACCCCGCTCGCGTCCGCCGCGCGGTCGGCGCCGTTCGCGCCCGCCGGCCCCGCCGGCCCCGCCGGGACGCCCGCGCCCTCGAACTCCTCGTACCGCCGCAGCACCACGCCGCCCGCCAGGAACTCGCCCTGCAGCTCGACGAACCGTTCCACCACCCGTCCGACGGCCGCCAGGTCGGCCAACTCGGGCACGTAGCAGGCCTCGTGCCACTCGTGCTTGCGCGACTTCACGTAGTCCTTGACGATCGCCGGCCCGTGCCCGCCGAGTCGGGCCGCGGCCTCCGCCAGTTCCTCGGGGCCGGGCGCCACCGGCCCCTCCGACGGGATCCACGCACTGGCCGGCGTCGCACCCTCGAACACGTCGTACCAGCCGGGCAGTTCGTGGGCCGCCGCGTACCCGGGCGGGCTGGTCAGCAGGGTGCCGCCGCGGGCGGTGAGCGCGGCGGCGAAGTCGGCGTACCGGGCGGTGGGCAGCATCCAACCCCGATACCAGAGCGGCCCGCTGTCCGCCGGCACCCGTCGGACGGCC
This sequence comes from Kitasatospora sp. NPDC054795, assembly GCF_053611565.1. Lineage (NCBI taxonomy): Bacteria > Bacillati > Actinomycetota > Actinomycetes > Kitasatosporales > Streptomycetaceae > Kitasatospora > Kitasatospora sp. NPDC054795. The sequence goes on along the minus strand of NZ_JBSHAP010000116.1, from coordinate 8,979 downwards.
TCCTCGGCCCGCCCGGCGAGCAGCCCGTCGTGGTCGACCAGATGGTGCTCGCCGTCCAGCTCCCGCAGCATCCTGGCCTCCCAGGCGAAGTGCGGGTCGGGCCGACGCGGGTTGAGCGGATCGGCGGGGAAGATGATCGCGGGTACAGGCATGGCCGTCAGAGTACGGTCGGCGGGCTGATCCCGGGCCCGCCACGACGGACCGGTCGACCCGAGCACCCGACCGGAGTGCCGAATCCGCTCGACGCCCCGGGCGGCCACTGCGAGAGTGACCCGATGCGAAATCTGCTGAGCTCCCGCAAGCGCAGGCCGAGGCAGGCCGCCCGCACGGTGGTCCTGGACGAGAACGGCTCGGTCTTCCTGCTCCGTTCGGACAACGACGAGGTCGGCGTGCACTGGACCATGCCGGGCGGCGGAGTGGAGCCGGGCGAGACCCCGTGGGACGGCGCCCGGCGCGAGCTGTGGGAGGAGACGGGCTGGAGCGACCTCGAACCCGGCCCGCTGCTCTGCACCTGGGAGCACGACTTCACCTGGCACGGCACCCCGGTTCGCCAGCACGAGCACATCTACCTCACCGCCGGGCCGCACCGCGGCCCGGTCGGCGATGTCAGCGAGGTGCACGCGGTCGACCGGATCCTGGACTGGCGCTGGTGGACCCCGGCCGACCTCGCCGACGAGAACGCCGACGCGCTCTGGCCGCCCGCGCTGCCGGGACTGCTGGACACGGTCCGCGCGGGCTGGGCCGTGGACGGTCGACCGCCGGTGCCGGTCGACCTCGGATACGTCCCGAACGGCCCGGTCACCCGTCGGGCCCGCTAGCGCCGCTGGGCCCGCTGGACCCGCGCGGCCTGTCACGCCCACCCGGCGTGTCGGGCCCGAACGGCCCGGCACCGAACGGCGCCCGGTGGAGCGGCTACCCGCGCCCGCCGCGCCGGGTCCGCGTGGCCGGACCGGGCTCCCAGCCGTGCAGTTCCAGCTCCCGGTCGTGCAGCGCGGCGGGGTTCATCAGCACCGTCAGCGGGGCGCCGACCAGTCGGTCGGCGGCGAGCCCGGTCGCGGACAGCAGCTGCTCGGTCGGCACCGAGACGGCGATGGCGGGCCGCCAGGAGGGCAGCACCACCAGGCAGGTGCCGCGGCCGACCCGGATCGGCCGGGCCGCCACCCGTACCGGTGCCCGTTCCTCCGGCCGGCCGAGGGCCTCGGTGGGCCCCGGGCCGGCGCCGATCAGGATGCCGAGCGGCGGTTCGGCCCACGAGGCCCCGGCGGAGGGGCCGTCGGTGCTGTCGACGGCAGAGCGGTCGACGGCGGCGGGGTCGGTCCCGGCAGAGCTCCCGATGGCGATGCCGGCTCCGGAGCCGGCATCGAGGGCCCCGGCTCGGGGAGCTCCCGTTCCGGAGGACGGTCCCTGCGCCGCCGCTCCGGTCGAGCCGGCCCGTTCGCCCCGTTCGCCGGCCCGTTCGCCGCCCCGTTGGTCGGCCCGGCCGATGGCACCCGGCAGGCCCGTTCCGGTCGGGCCGGACGCGGCCGTCTCCCGTGCGGTCGCCCCCTGCCCGCTCTGGGCGGCCTGCGGGTGCATCCGGCGCAGTCGCCGTGAGGGCGACGGCCGCCGGGATCCCAGGATCCGCGGCTCTTCGCGCACCGTGCGCTGCGTCGGCAGGGACGGGCCGGCCTCCGAGGGCGCGGTGACAGACCCGAACCGGACGAACCCGGTCTCGACTCCGTCCGGCCCGTGGAGGGCGTCGGGCGCCGCGGCGGCACGCTCGGCGGATGCGCCGGGAGCGGCCGGTCCGTCCTCGGTCTCCGCGTCCGCGCCGCGCGGGGCCGGTACCTCCGCGACCGGTCGGCGGCACGCGTCCGCCGGTGGGACGGTCGGCGCCTCCGCGTCGTACCGGCTGCGCGGCTGCGGCACCGAGTCGAGGCGTGGCGGGCCGGTCCGGCGCGCCCCTCCTTCCGGGAAGGCGGGCGTGGCCGCACCGGGCTCGACGACGGTCGCGATCGAGCACACCGGGACGGCCGCGGCGGGCGGGCCCGGCACGGCGGGCGGGGGAGAGGATCCGGCGCTGTCCCCGGGCGGGCCGGGCAGGGACGGGTCGGTTGCGGCGGGGTGGAGCGAAGTCATCTGCGGGCCCTTCGGGGAACGGTCCCGACGATCCTCCCGCACCACGCGATCAGCTCCAAGCGTCGAACCCGACGGTGTGCGCGATACCACCGCGGGATCGTCGTGGGACCACCCCGGGATCGCCCAAGACGGCGCAGGGCGAACACCGTTGCCACACGACCGGAACGGCGCCGTGCTCTGCCGGCGGGCCCCGATCCCGCCCTGCCGGGCGGGATCGTCCGAGCGATCGTCCGAGCGATCGGTCAAGGGCCGGCCGAGCGACCGGTGAGCGACCGGCCTTCGGGCCGGTCAAGGACCGACCGGGAGATCAACCAGCGGGCGCGACAAAGCCCTTGAGGTCGGCGAGCACCGCGTTCGCGGCCATGACGCCGAGCCCGAGGAACCAGGTCTCGTCCGAAACCGGCCGGGCCTGACCGGACTTGACCGCGCCGAGCGTCTTCCAGAGCGCGCCGCCCAGCACCGTGTCCTGGTTGGTCGAGCTGGGGCTTCCGTACACGCCGTAGAAGATCCAGTCGGCGTCGGCCTTGTCGATCTGCTCCGGGCTGACCTCCACCGCGAGCTCCTGGACCTGCTCGATCGTGGGCTGCGGCAGCGGCACGTCGGTGAGGATGGTGCCGATGAAGGAGAGCTCGGCGTAGAGCCGGGTCCGGCCCGGCATGAAGCGCAGCGGAGTGATGGTGGGCCGCTTGTCGCCGAGCTTCGCGCCGATCGCCGCGGCCGCCGCCTGGTACGCGTCGAGCTGCGCCTTGGCCTCGGCCTCCAGGCCGAACGCACTCGCGTTGAGCAGGAAGTTCTGCTTCCAGGGGTAGCCGGGGCGCAGCGAGAAGACGGTCGGCGCGATCTTGGACAGCTGGGCGTACTGGTCCTGGGCCCGCAGCTGGCTGCCGAGGATCAGGTCCGGCTTGAGCGCGGCGATGGCCTCCAGGTTGAGGCTGTTGATGGTGCCGACGGCGGCGGGGCTGCCGGCCTTGTCCTTGAGGTAGGACGGCAGGGACTTGGAACCGTCGGTGTACACGACGCCGACCGGCTGGATGCCGAGGGCGACGACGTTGTCGAGCTCGCCGGTGTCGAGCACCACGACCCGGGTGGGCCTGGCCGGGATGACGGTCTCGCCCATCGCGTGCCGGAGGGTGCGCGGGTAGACGCCGGGAGCGGCGTCGGTGCCGAAGCCCTTCATCTTCTCGATCACGGCCGCGTAGTCGTCGCCGCCCTGCTTGACCGACTTCTGGTTCGGGGAGGAGCCGCCGCCGGCCGGGGTCGAACCGCCGCTGCCGCCCGATCCACCCGAGCCGCCCGCGCCGCCCGAGCTGCCGCAGGCGGTGAGCAGTCCGCCGAGGCCGAGCACGGCACCTCCGGCGACCCCGGCGGTGAGGAACCTGCGGCGGGTCGCGGTGCGGGGGGCGAGGGCCAGGTCGTCGGAGGTGGGGGGCACGCGACGCTCCTTTCACGATCGAATTTAGGTTAGGCAAACCTATCCGATGGGAGCGAGGTGGGGTCGCGGGCCGTCCGCACCGGAGGGGCAAACTATGCCGAACCTTGGCAAAAGGGAGAAAATTTCTTGGCTCAACTCCTTTGAAACAAAGGTACATGGGTGAACAAGCCGTAAATACAGCAACCCCAATGGCGTTCGGGCGAACGAATCGAAGTGAGTGGTTTAGATCACCAAGGGTTGGTCTACTCAACCTTCCATGCCCGCCTCTAGGGTGCGCTGGTGTTTGATCAGCAGCTCTCAGAGCACACGAGCAGCGGCCGGGCAATGGCGCCCGGCGCTCCGCAGGGTGCCCCGGTCAGTGGCATCAGTGGTGGAGTCCCCGGCAGTCAGGGGACCGCTGGGGGAGCGGGGGACAAGGGTCTACGGGGCGGTTCCGTCGGCCTGCTGAGCAGTGTGGTGCTGGGCGTCTCGACGGTCGCCCCGGTCTACTGCCTGACAGCGACACTCGGACCCACCGTCACCGCGGTCGGTGTCCAGATGCCCGCGGTGTTCCTCGCGGGCTTCCTGCCGATGCTGCTCGTCGCGTTCGCGTACAAGGAGCTGAACAAGGACTTCCCGGACTGCGGCACGTCCTTCACCTGGGGTGTCCGGGCCTTCGGCCCCCGGGTCGGCTGGATGGCCGGCTGGGGGCTGACGGTGGCGACCATCATCGTGCTCTCCAACCTGGCCGGGGTCGCGACCGACTTCCTGTACCTGATGCTCGGGGAGATGACCGGCAGCGGCTGGGTCACCGAACTCGACCAGAACAAGGCCGTCCACCTGCTCACCGTGGTCCTGCTGATCGCCGGCGCCACCGCGATGAGCTACCGGGGGATGACCGCCACCAAGTGGTTCCAGTACAGCCTGGTCGGCCTCCAACTGGCCGTGCTGCTGCTCTTCTCCGCCATCGCCATCGGCAAGGCCGCCTCCGGTGACCTGCCCGACTCGATCGGCTTCTCCTTCTCCTGGCTCAACCCGCTCCAGGTCAGCTCGTTCAGCGCGTTCACCGCCGGACTGTCGCTGTCGATCTTCATGTACTGGGGCTGGGACACCTGCCTGACCATGAACGAGGAGACCCAGGGCAGCGCCAAGACCCCCGGCCGCGCCGCGATGATCTCGATGGTCACCCTGGTCGGCTCGTACCTGCTGGTGGCGATCGCCTCCCAGATGTTCGCGGGCGTCGGCAGCACCGGCAACGGCCTCGGCAACCCGGCCACCGCCGACAACGTCTTCGCCGCACTGGCCCGTCCGGTGCTCGGCTCGCCGTGGAGCATCCTGCTCTTCCTGGCCGTCGTCGCCAGCGCCGCCGCCAGCCTGCAGACCACCTTCATCCCCGTGGCCCGCACCCTGCTCGCGATGAGTGCCTACCGCGCCGTGCCGCCGCGCTTCGGCGCCGTCCACCCGCGCTTCCGCACCCCCGGCTACGCCACCGTCGCGGCGGGCATCGCCACCGCGGTCTTCTACGTCGGCATGAGCCTGATCAGCGAGAACGTCGTCCAGGACACCATCCTGGCGCTCGGCCTGATGATCTGCTTCTACTACGCGCTGACCGCCTTCGCGTGCGTCTGGTACTTCCGCCACTCGCTGCGCGGCGGTGTCCGCGACCTGCTGCTCAAGGGCGCCGCCCCGCTCCTCGGCGGCGTGCTGCTCACCGCGGTCTTCCTCCAGACCCTCACCGACGCCTGGGACCCCGACTACGGCAGCGGTTCGGTCTTCGGCATCGGCTCGGTCTTCGTGATCGGCGTCGGCATCCTGCTGCTCGGCGCCGCGCTGATGACCTGGTACGGCTTCATCCGGCCGGAGTTCTTCCGCGGCGAGACGCTGCACAAGGACACCCCGGCACTGGTCGTGGAGGACTGACGCCGTTACTGTGGGCCGCATGAAGCGCTTCGTGGGCCTGTGCTGGTGGCCGTCCTAGGACGGCCACCACACTCGCCTGACCAGGGCCGTCCGGGATGGACGGCCCTGCTGCGTTTCCCCGCAGGACGGGTCCCTCACCCCGGACGGCCGCCACCGCCGCCGCACCGAGGAGAGAGACCTTGACCACCACCGCCGCGACCACCACTGCGACCGCCGCTTCCGCGACAGCCTCCGCCACTGTTCTCGCGACCGCCGCCGACACGTCCGTTCCGTCCGCTCCGGTCGACGATCCGACCGCCCACCGCGTCCTCACCGGGGACCGGCCCACCGGACCGCTCCACCTCGGCCACTACTTCGGGACCCTGCGCAACCGGGTCCGGCTCCAGGACCAGGGAGTCGAGATGTTCGTCGTGGTCGCCGACTACCAGGTCATCACCGACCGCGACCTCGCCGACCGGCTCGCCGAGCACACCGAGAACCTCGTCCTCGACTACCTCGCCGCCGGCCTCGACCCCGAGCGGGCGACGATCTTCCCGCACAGCGCCGTCCCCGCCCTCAACCAGCTGCTGCTCCCCTTCCTCAGCCTGGTCAGCGTCGCCGAACTGGGACGCAACCCCACCGTCAAGGACGAGATCGCCCACTCCCGGCAGGCCGCCGTCAGCGGGCTGATGTTCACCTACCCCATCCACCAGGCGGCCGACATCCTCTTCTGCAAGGCCGACCTGGTCCCGGTCGGCCAGGACCAGCTGCCCCACCTCGAAGTCGCCCGCACCGTCGCCCGCCGCTTCAACGAGCGCTACCCGCACGCCGACGGCAGCGCCGTCTTCCCCCGACCGCAGGCCCTGCTCTCCGACGCCCCGATGCTGCTCGGCACCGACGGCGGCAAGATGAGCAAGAGCCGGGGCAACGCCGTCGCCCTCGGCGCCACCGAGGACGAGACCGCCCGGATCATCCGCGGCACCAGGACCGACGCCGACCGCCGGATCGGCTACGACCCGGTCAACCGTCCCGAGGTCTCCAGCCTCGTCCTGCTCGCCGCCCTCTGCCAGGACCGCGACCCCGAGGCCGTCGCCGAGGAGATCGGCGACGGCGGCGCCGCCGCGCTCAAGCGCACCGTCACGGAGTCCGTCAACGAGTACCTCCGCCCGATGCGCGCCCGCCGCGCCGAACTCGCCGTCGACCGGGGCCACCTGCGGCAGGTCCTGCGCGACGGCGCCGAGCGGGCCAACGCCGTCGCCGACGCCACCCTCGCGGAGGTCCGGGAGGTGATGGGGGCGGCCATCTGAAGAGCGCTCACCCGCCGGAGTCCGGCGAAGCCGTCCGGACAGCGGACCGCCCCCCCGCGCGGACATCGGCCGTTTGACACGGGGCATATCGTCACCGGGCGGTCGCGGCCACAGCGCGACCGCCCGCACCCCGCTCCCGCGCCCGAAAGGTGGCCCGGCCCATGGACCAGCACCCGACCGCACCCGGCCAGGGGCTGACCCGCCCGCCGCACCTGCGCCCCGGCGACCACATCGTCGTCGTCGCGCCCAGCGGCCCGATCGACGCGGCACGCCTCACCGCCGGGTGCGCGATCCTCCGCTCCTGGGGGCTGCGCGTCACCGTCGCCCCGCACGTCCTCGACACCCACCCCTCCCTCGGCTACCTGGCCGGCACCGACGCGGACCGCGCCGCCGACCTCCGGAACGCCTGGCTCGACCCCACCGTCGACGCCGTCATCTGCGCCCGCGGCGGGTACGGCGTGCACCGCATGGCCGACCTGCTCGACTGGGCCGCGATGCGCGCCGCCGGGCCCAAGCCCTTCATCGGCTTCAGCGACGTCAGCTCCCTGCACGAGGCGTTCGCCCAGCGCCTCGGCCTCGCCACCCTGTACGGACCGCTGGCCGCCGGGGCCTCCTTCGTCTCCGACGGCCCGACCGCCGAGCACCTCCGCCGCACCCTCTTCGACCCCGCCGCCGTCACCGTCCTCACGTCACCCACCGCCGCCCCGCTCGTCCCCGGCCGGGCCCACGGCGTCACGGCCGGCGGCTGCCTCCACGTCCTCACCGCCGAGCGCGGCACGCCCGCCGCCCGGGCCTCGTACGAGGGAGGCATCCTGCTGCTCGAAGACGTGAACGAGCACCCCTACCAGCTCGACCGCCTGCTCACCCAGCTCCTGCGCTCCGGCGCCCTCGACGGCGTGGCCGGTGTCGCCCTCGGCTCCTGGGAGGGCTGCGGACGGCCGGAACGGGTCCGGGACGTGATGCTCGACCGGCTCGGCGGGCTCGGCGTCCCCGTGCTCTGGGAACTGGGCTTCGGCCACTGCCCGTCCACCCTCACCGTCCCGCTCGGCGTTCCCGCCCTGCTCGACGCCGACGCCGGCACCCTCACCCTGGACCTGCCCGCCCTCACCGAACGCTGAGCCGGCTCGGCCCGCCGAGCCCCACCGGGCACGGGGCCGTGCCCGGCACGGGGCCGCGCCGAGCACGGGCGTGGTCAGTTGCCCGGGCGCGCTCAGTAAGGTGCGGCCATGAACGAGGATCGCCTCACCGCCCTTGCCCTCGCTTTCCTCCGCGGCCCGGGCAGTAACGCCCGCACGATCCTGGGACTTGCTGGCCCGCCCGGCGCCGGCAAGTCCACCCTGGCCCGCCACCTGGTCGCCGAGGTCGAGCGTGCCGAAGGCCCCGGCACCGCCGCCTACGTCCCGCTCGACGGCTTCCACCTCTCCGGCGCCCAGCTCGACCGCCTCGGCCTGACCCACCGCAAGGGCGCCCCGGTCACCTTCGACGCCCACGGCTACCTCGCCCTGCTGCGCCGCATCGCCGGCGACCGGTTCCAGGACATCTACGTCCCGGACTTCGACCGCACCCTGGACGAACCGGTCGCCGCCCGCCACGTGGTCCGCCCGCACACCCGGCTCGTCATCACCGAGGGCAACTACCTCGCCTCCGCCGACACGCCTTGGTCCGATGCCCGCCGACTCCTGCGCGAGCTCTGGTACGTGCACACGGATGACGAGGTCCGCGAGGAGCGTCTGCTCCGGCGGCACCGCGACGGCGGCCGCGACGAGGCCACCGCGCGCCAGTGGGTCACCGGCAACGACCACCCCAACGGCGCGTACGTGAAGCCCGGGCGGGCGCTCTGCACCCGCACCGTCTCCGGGACGGGTTTGCCTTCGACCCCGGACAGGGGTAGTGTTTCCTAGTCGCTCGGCAGGGAGCACCGGACACGCATCGGCGCGGACGGTCCCGGAGCGGCCAATCCCCAGAAACACCACTTCCGGTTCGTGCCGGTCGTTTCGCTTTTCGCGTCCCGACCTGGTGCTTATTCGGCGTGCGCGTTTTATCGGATTGCGGTCGGATTCGCTTTTCGGAGCGGGGATCGGCTAGAGTTTGAAACGTCGGACAGGGCGTCAAGCCCCGGAAGACACCGGCGAGTTGGATGAACGAAGCCCCGGAAAACGGAGCGGAAAACATCTGATAAGCTGGAAACACGAAAGAACGAAGCCCGGAGGGTCCGCTGGAAGGCGGTCCGAAGGAAGCGTCCGT